>JBDTZK010000003.1:0-15910 GCA_040005195.1 Pseudoxanthomonas sp. | reverse complement strand
CCTGGATTTCAAGGAATACGTGAACCTGGTGAACTACATGGTCAAGCACGAGCGCAGCTAGCAGCCATCTAGGGAGACGAGCCGGAGGCAGACGAACCGGATGCCGACGGATCGGCGCTGGATACCTGGCCTGACGGCGGCGGCGTGGCGGAAGCGGCAGGCAGACTCGATTCGGGATTGCCCTGCTGGATTTCAAGCTGGTGGATGTTCTGCTGAACTTCATCCAGACGGCTGCTGGTTGCGCGAAGGTCGCCGCTCAGCGCAACTGCCTTCTGTCGGCCCTGCTCCTGCAACGCTGCCACCTGCTGACCCTGGCGCTGCTGAAGTACTGCATCCTCCTGCAGTTTGTGCAGGCGTGCCTCGTTCAGATCCACCAGGTGTTTCGCATACAGCTTCCCGGCTTCCAGCCGCAACGTATCGATGTCGACTTCGGCCAGCTTCGCAGTCTGTTCGGCGAATGCGTGAAAACCATTCTCGGCATCCTTGACCGACGCCGTCTGGATCACCCGCCAGAACACCTGGCCGTGCGACAGGGTCACGAAATAACTGAGCGTACTGCCCTGGAACAGCAGGCTTGCAGCGTAACTGCCGTTGTGGACGCTGCGTACTTCGGTGACTTCATGGTTGTCGATCAACCGTTGCAGACTGGCCATGGTGCTTTCAGAGGCGGCGGCCGGTTCGTCCGGGCTTCCACCCACCTGCTGCGACTGATAGGCCATCACCCAGGTCGAACTCGCGGCCAACATCGACCCGATCGACACCTTCAAGAAAATATTTTTCATGTTCGCCTTCATCCCTATGTCCTTCCAGTTCTTTACAGGTATCGGTGGCCGCGGTGACGACGGCCGTTTGGCGTGGCGATCGAGTGGATGACATCGGTCTGCAGTCACGTCAGCGCACCCAGCAGCAAGGCCTTGGCGACGGCCTGGGTCTTGTTGACGACGTTGAGCTTGGTCAGCGTGCTTGCGATATGGAACGTGACGGTTCGCTCGGTGATTCCAAGAATCGAAGCTATTTCGTCGGCGGTCTTGCCTGCCCCGCTCCAGCGCAGTACTTCACGTTCGCGGTGCGAGAGTTCGCGAAAGGTTTCGGACATGACCTTCTGCAACTCGACCGAGCTTATCAAGCCGTGAACGACGTGCGCCAGCCAGACCAGCTTCATCTCGTTCCCCGCCAGCTCAAGTTCGGTCACTGCTGCGGTCGACCTCGCCAGTGACAGCATCCCCACCGTCATGTGGCGACCGTGGGTGGCCATCGCCCACCCATGCCGGACGCCATGTGCCCGCGCTTCCTCCCAGAATGCCGGCTCGCTGCTTGCACCCGTGTCTGCCCAGATCAGCGGCGACAGGTCCCAGGAAATCCGGTGGAGGATCGGATCTATTTCCAGGTAGTTGCTGCTGAAATAGCGATCCAGCCACTCCGAGGGATAGGTGCTCGCCCAGACGACGGCCGGCTCAGCGAGCGGTACCGGCATGCGCATCACGTAGGAACAATATTCGAAGCCCATCTCGCCCACGATGATCGCGAGCTGATTGACGATTTCGTCAACCGAGTTCGCTGCCGCCGTGAGGTGACTGAGGCAGTCTTCGCGCCATGACATGCTGATGGCCGCTTCTGTCAATCTGCAAGAGATGACAGCTGTCGATGACGACCTTCCGCGGATACGGTAGAGCGCGTCACTTTCAGCAGGAACGGCCGTGATTTCTCTATCGCCTTCATTCCAAGTCACCCCCCGAGGACTTTTCGATGGCTATGTGCGTATCACGTTCGAGGCGCTATCCCAGGTTGCATTCACGAAAAAACATGCCTGGGAGGATGGACGTCTGCAAGAAGATTTTGTGCACGACGACATTCCCGCCTGCCGCGCAGGATACTGTGAATGGACAGCGGAATACACGGTGCAGCAGATCAGTATCGGTTGGGCCTGGTTCGGTTCGCAGGATGGCCGGATCTTCCTTGCACCAGGCGGATTGAGCAGCAATGTGATGCTCGTCACACTTGGTGATTTCGACCTTGGAGTGCACAAGACAGGCGAGTTGTTGCATGCGTGGCTCTCCGGCCAACCTTGGCAGGGAAGAATGAATTCACGGGACTTGTAGCCGTGTGCAGTTCCAGACTTTCACCATTCCTTCCTCCGTTGAAGTCAGCACAAGTCTACTCTTCACTCATACGCGGAGTTCGCCGCTTGCACCAACTGTAGGAAGCTACAGTTCTCGCCCCGCATCAGTTCTCTTCCTAATGCCATCACTTAGCCACTACGGAGTGATGGTTCATGTTGACGATGCTGGCCGGCACCAGGAACGAATTGCCGGTAGGGGTGGAATTGGAATTGGCCTCGTACCGGTATGAGGTATTCATCGAAACCCTGCACTGGCAATTGCCGGTAGTGGACGGACTGGAGCGCGATCAGTTCGATCGCCCCGATACCGTTTACGTGGTCGCCAAGGACGAGATCGGCACCATCTGCGGCTGTGCGCGCCTGCTCCCCACGACGCGCGCTTACCTGCTCGACGAAGTATTTCCGCACCTGATGAACGGCGCGCCCGCACCGCATTCCGCGAATGTCTGGGAGCTTTCAAGATTCTCCACCAAGGCAGGCCGCGATGCGTCGGTGCTATCCCGCGATGAGGCACGCCGACGTTTCTGCGTGCTCTTCGCCTCGGTCGTCGAGGCGGCACTCGAACATGGGGCCACGCGCCTGATCACGTTCACCGCAATGGGCATCGAACGGATTCTCAGGAGCATAGGGTTGCACGCCCATCGAGTGGGTCCGCCGCAATTGATCGACGACGAGCCGGTGCTGGCGCTGTGGATCGAACTTGATGCCACGACCTTTCAGGCACTCAACATCCATACCGATGCCGCAGCATGCGTATCGCATTGAGATCGGCAGAAATGATCAATGCAGCCTGCGCTCTCGGCGACCCGGATGCTCGACAGCCATCGATATTCATCATGTCATGAGTGCCTGGTAAAACCATGCTGACTTCTTGCAAGAACGGACTGCCACAAGTCGTCCCCCATCTCTCGGCGGCCGCACTCGCGCGTTGCGACCTGGTGGCATTGAACCGCTTGTTCCGAATTTTCAGGATGGAGACGCTGCAACTTGATTCAGTCACCCCGAAGGCGTTTATCGGCTCGATGAGGCAAGGTGGATCGATCGCCTGCAGCACCGAATACGGATTCTCTGTCCAGGTCCGCTTCAGCATGCCGCCAGATCAATTTCTGCTCGGCTATATCCACCATGCCGGAGAAAACAGCTGGTGTCAGGCCGTGCCGCTTGAATCGGGCACGGCATTTTCTGTCATGCCAGACAGGGACGCCGATTTCAAGTTCGGCGCCAGCACCCGTATAACCCACGTGTTGCTGCCGACATGCGCTCAGTACGGGAGCATGGCGAAACCGGGCATGTCGAAGGTCGATCCCCATTACTTCATCAAGCTGTTCCAGTCATCCGGGTCGACCGTGTTCGCACGCCTTGAAAGGACCTATCAACAGATCCGCTGGAAAGTCATTCTTCAGTCCGATGCGATGTACGAAGATTTGACGGAACCCGTTGATTTCCAGAACCTGATCGAATCGCATGCTGCCGCGAGCCTGTGCGCAAGCAGTGAAAATATCCTGAGCTGCCCGCGTTCGCGGCGTCGCCACTATCTGACTGTGCAACGGACCGAGCAATTCATCCGCGCGAATCTGAGCCGCGACATCTACGTTACCGAGATGTGCAATGCGGCCGAGGTGAGTGAACGCGCGCTGCGCTATGCATTCGATGACCTCTTCGGCATTTCGCCGATCCGCTACCTGGCCATGCTGCGTCTCTGCGTGGCTTCCAGAAAGCTGTCCGACGCCGATGGCAGCAGACGCTCGGTCAAGTCCATCGCCATGAACTGCGGATTGCGCGATCTCTCCCGGTTTGCCGACAACTACCGGCGCGCGTTTGGCGAGCTGCCTCACGATACCCTGCTTCGGTCGCCATCGAATGACGAGAATTTTCCGGAGAACTGATCCAGTCTGGAGATGACGAAACTAGGGTCGCACTGCTCCGGAAAGTTCCACCCGCCGGTTTAGTGCAAGACAGACGATGAGCGATTTCCGGTTTGATCGCGGACACTGTGCGAGTGGATTTTCCTCACCCTTTCCTTCGACCTGGATGGCCGTCGCCGCGACGCCACCCGCCACCAGAAAGTCGCGCACGGCATCGGCTCGCTGGCGTGAGAGTTTCAGGTTGTAGCCAGCGCTTCCGATGCGGTCGGTATATCCCACGATCAGGATGTTCTGGATCTGGCTGGCACCGCGCACTTGCAGCAGGAGCTGAGAGAGCTGCTGTTCGCCTGCAACTGTCAGATCATGACGATCGAAGTCGAACAGCGTGTCGGAGGAAAGCCGTACCGGTTCCGTCAGCATCGGCGCTGGGGGAGGCGGATACGCAACGAGTGCAGGAACCGCCAGGACCCGGTCACACGATGCCGGCTTCCAGTACGCGATAGTCGATCGGCCGTGATCGTCAAACCCGATCTGATACTGGCAGCTGAAATGCTTGCTGGCGTCCTGATTGTCGCGGAAGTCGAAAACGTAATTCCACTTGCGCACGCCGAACACGCCTTCATTGAAATGGGGGGCGCCAAGCAGTTTGTACAGCTGGTTCTTGGTCATGCCCGGCGCGACGTTTCGCAGGTTGTCGATGTTCACGAAGTCGCCTTCGGGCATCGTCGCGCTTGCGGGATCCGGAAACGCCACCGCATCGGCTGCAACATCCGCCGGCCCCGTTTTTACCTCGTGGCTGCTGCACCCGGCAAGTGCCAGGACGATCACTGCCATCAGATGGATACTTTTGGCTTTCATGGTTGACTGGGCCCCGTGTTCAACGTGATCTCGCCGTGTTCCTCTACCACTGCATGCCGGCACCGATCGACACGCCGGTGTCACCGCGGGTGTCGGTCGATCCGGTCAGCTTGTAGACCCAACGCCCGCCTTCGGAAATCGTCGAGATGCCGATAGCCAGGCTGGATTCACCACGAAAGCTGCCGGCCGCTACCGCGGCCATGCTCTTTCCGGGTTCGTAGGCCTGCGGCAGGCCGCCCATCGCCATCGCCGCCGCCACGCCTGCGTTCGCCCGGTTGCCGAGTCGTTCGATCTGCTGGTCGGTATAGGCGTTGGCCCAGTTCACCGCCTGGGTGATTCCCGCGCCCAACTGCCCGGTGTTGACGGCATCCGTGTTCGCGACACCGGCCGCCACGTTGTGGATGCTGGTGGCTCCGTCGCCATTACCCAACGTGACGTTGTTGTAGTCGACGCTGCCGTCGACATGCTGGTCGTAGTGGACGGTGCCGTTTTCCGAGGCAGTGACCACGGCGGCAAGCTGGCCGACATTGACGGCATCGGTGGTGGCGGTGCCGGCGGCCACGTTGATGATCTGACGCGTGCTGCCCACGCTGCCCACCGATACCGTATCGGCGCGATCCGCTACCGAGCCGGCACCTATCGCTACCGCATTGTCGGCGCTGGCGCTTGCACCGTTGCCCATCGCCACGCTGTTGCTTCCGCTTGCCGTGGCGACCGGACCGATCGCCACGCTGTTGGCGCCGGTGGCCGATGAATCGGCCAGCGTCGAATGGACGTGGAAATATTTTTCGCTACCACCGCCGCCCGGTGAAATATTCTGGATGTCGTTATAGAGGCTGTAATTGCTGTAGATGTTGTTGACATCCTGGGTCCAGTGCCAGAGCTGCGAGCCGTTGACGGCATCGGTGCTGACCGACGTTTCCGCACCGACCGCGACCTGCGTAATACGGACCGAGGCGCCGGTGTTGTCGCCGGTCAGGGTGACCGTGTTGGTCGGTTGCCCGCCCGGGCCTGCATCGTATTTGACTGACAACTGGTCCACCGTCTGTACCTGGTCGTCGACCGCCTGCAATTGCGCCACATTGACCGCGTCGTTCGCCGCGGAGCCGGCGGCCACGCCGGTGACCTGGCGATTGCCGACATTGATTTCGCCGGCGGATGTCTGTGGCGCGGTCAGCCCGTAGGCAGCGTAGTTGCTCATGGCACCGACCAGAGTGGTCGAACCTGCGCCGAGCGCGATGCTGTTGGCCATGCTGGCATTGGCGCCCGCTCCGAATGCCATTGCATTGTTCGCCGTCGCCGCCGCGCCGTTACCCAGTGCCACGCTATCGACACCGCCCGCATCGGAAAGCGGCCCGATCGCCACGCTGTCGGTGCCGCTGGCGCTGCCATCGCCCAGGGTCGAATGGACATGGAAGTACTTGATGCCTGCGCCCGTGCCGCCGCCGGTCAACGCGTCAAGGACACCCTGCACCGACCCATATGTCGCGCCGCCATAGTTCAAGTCCGCGATGACCGTGCCGCTGCCCAGGTTGAACGTCGAACCACCGCCCAGCGACGTTGCCACCGAAGTGCCCAGCGCATTGACGCCCGACACCACCGAGTAGAGCTGCGATCCGTTGATCGCATCGGTGGATGATGCGGCCACCACGCCGGGAGCGACATTCTGCAACTGGCGCTCCACGCCGGCGGCACCGATCGACAGTACGGACGAGGCATTGCCTGCCGCGGTGCCGCCGAAGAAGATCGTGGTGCCACTGTGCGCCGCACCGGCGCTGGATCCGGCACCCAGCGCCACATCTCCGGCGTTCAGCGCCTGGGCGTTCATGCCGACGGCGACACTGTCCGTTCCGACGGCACTGCTTCCCGTGCCCGTGCTGTTGGCCTGGAAGTACTTGGTGCCGACATCGTAGATGTTCGAAATACTGCTGTTGGTGGCATACAGCTGCGCGCCATTGACCGCATCGGTGCTGGTGGCGCTGAGCGCCCCCTGATGCACGTTGCCTATCGAGGTGCCCCCGGTCGCGCCACCATCCGTGGAAGGCGCGCCCGCGAGCGTGACATTGTTGTAGTTGGTGCTGCCATCCGGGCGGATGTCGTATTGGACGGCGTTGCTGTCCAGCGCGAGAAGCTGCCCGTCGACGGCTTGCAGCTGGGCGACATTGACCGCGTCGCTCGCCAACGTGCCGGCCGCAACGCCGGTGATCTGCCGATACTGGCCACCCGTGGCATCGGCCACCGAAACCGCGCCCAGGGTGCTGGTGGTGGCGTTGATCGACGCAGCGTCCGCGCTGCTCGCGCCGGCAGGTATGTAACCGGCGATTCCGGCCAGCGTGGACGCGATGGACCCTCGACCGAGCGCCACGCCGCCTGCGGCAGTGACCTGCGCCGACTGTCCCAGTGCGGTGCCGTCGCTGGCGCTGACAATCGCTCCCTGGCCCACGGCGGTCGAGCGCAACGCAGCCGCATTTGCATTCATGCCCAGCGCGGTGGCGTTGTTGCCCGCCACTGCACCACGACCGAAGGCCGAGGCCTGCGCCGCGGTCGCCTGTGCGCCGGAACCGACCGCAGTGGATTGCGGACCGCTGGCCAGCGAACCGTCGCCGATCGCAATGGTGTTTTGCGCAGACGCTTTCGCGTTGTTGCCGATCGCCACTTCGCTGATGCGCGTCAGATCCGACGGATCCCCGGCGATCGCTCCGTTGCCGACCGCGATGCTGTTGGCGCTGATCGCCTGGCTGTTCACGCCAGCGGCGATCGAATCCGCACCCAGCGCGATGCTTCCGGCGCCGGTGCTGTTGGCCTGGAAGTACTTGGTGCCGGTGGCATAGATCGTGGTGATGTTCTGGTTGGTCGCGTAGAGCTGCGCGCCATTGACCGCATCGGTACTGGCGGGATTCAACGCGCCCTGGTGCAGGTTGGTGATCGTGGTACCGCCGGTGACGCCTCCATCGACGGAGGGTATGCCCGACAGCGTCACGATCGCCCTTCCGGCGTCGTCATACTGCACCGCGTTGTCCGCGAGAGTCGACACCCCTTCGAGTTGGGCCACGTTGACCGCGTCGGTCGCGGCGCTGCCTGCCGCGACGTTGGTGATCTGCCGCTCCTTGCCGGCAGCACCGACCGAAACCTCACCGGCGGACGTCTGCAGCGTGGCGAGGCCAAACGCGATGTAGCCGATTTGCGCGCCCCGGCTGGCGACCGAGCGATACCCGAGCGCGACGCTGTTCGCCACGCTGGAGGTTGCCTCAGCACCGAGGATGGTCTGCGCATCTGCCGTGCCGGAGGCATCGTCGCCGATGACGACCGAGTGCCCAAGTCGGGCTTCGTAGTCCGCCGTGGGCACGCCGCTGGGATTGTTCGGGTCATTGGTGCCTGCTCCCGGAAAGGCGGTGTTGGCATCGACCGTCGGCAGCGTGTGGCTCGCCCCGGTTCCGATCACCACTTCCTTTGAACCGTTCGCGGATGCGCCATCACCTACCAGCACCTGATAGTCCTGTGCAGCGTTGAGTCCCCAGCACGATTCGGTCAGCACCCCGAGCACGTTGAGGCAGGTGGACGCCCAGGCAGGCACCTGTCCTGGCAGCACGATGCCGAGCAAGCCGCCTGCCCCGCCATTGTTTATGTTGTCGATGTAACTGTTCGAGGTGACGCCGCCGACCAGCGTTAGATGGGAATCGATACCGGTGCCAACGACCAGCGTGCCACCGGTGGATGTGAGCAGGGTCCCCACCGGAGTCAGGTTGAGGACCGGCAGGCCCAGCAGGTTCAGCGTGGAATAGCCCTGGGCGAAATTCACGTTGCTCACGTGCAGGGAGCCGTTGGACACATAGCCGTCCGGACTTCCAAACAGGCTGTTGGCGGTCGGGCCCAGCAGCTGGGTGACCGTGCCGACCACGCCGCCGTTGCCGACGATGATGCCGGTCGGCGCCGGACCTGGAACCGGCACCACCGGCTGGCTGGCCACGATCACCTGGGCCGAGGCCGAAGAAGCCGACGAAGATGCGTCGATCGATCCGAAGGCATTCTGCAGCAGACCCGTCATGGGAAACATCGGACGGGCGTTCCAGGCACCTCCCAACGTGTTTTCCGGCGACGAATTCCACTCGTCCGAAGAGCGGCTGTCGCCGTCGGACGTGTTGTCTTCGGACGGCTTTCCGGTTGAATCCTTGGTGTCGTGACGCCGACGCCGATCCGCTACCGCTTCGCTCACCACCACAACGGCATTTGATTTTCCTGCGGGCTTCACGCTGCCCGGCACGGGTTCGGACCGTACCGTTTCCGCTGTCGATTGAACGCCCGGCAATGTGGTATTCGGAGCCTGATCCCGATCACTCCTGTTCGGAACTGCGCGAGCACCGCGGTTCGAAGCGATGACACGGCCGGCAACTGCAGCGACGTGTGCGGGTTTTGCCGACAAGGACGAATTCGAGTGAATGGCCCGCCCATGCGCACCAGGCAGGACTGCCGGTGCAGCGTCAACCATCGCTGTCAGGGATTTTTTCGGTATGGGCGCAGGGTGCGACGTTATCGTGCTGGAAGGCTGGGCGTACTTGGCGACCAGCGGCAGCAGGTCCGCGAGCCTGGCGTCACCGGTGGACTGGGCAAAGACCGGAATCGTCGACAGCGAGAACCACAATGCAGTCGACAGCGACACCAACCGGAACGTCGCGCCGACGCAGGATCTGCCACCCCGCTTGCCGGACGCTGCCAGCTCCGAAGCCACCACCATGACATTGCGCGACCGGCACCAGACCAGGCGATAGATATGATTCATCTGTGACCCCCTTGCGTTGGCTACGTATGCGCCGACGTTGAACTGTCGACTTCATTGAAGCGCAGGGCGGGACAGACCGATGTGCCAATCCGGCAGAGGACTATGTATTTTCGGCAGAAGGAGGGGCAAATCCGGCATACGGAACATGGCGGGGAATGCCCGAAGCGGGCGCGGCATGGCGGACGTTCAAGGCCAGCGCGAGGTGAAGCAGGTTGCCTGTCTACATTTGCTCGATCGGCATCACGCGACGACGCGCACGTTCGCGCAGCGAACAGTCGCGGAGCGTGTCCGCCATCGCCTCCAGTCCGGGTATGCCATACAGGTTGACCACCGCCATGCCCTGATCGGATGAATGCAGATGCAGCTGGCACAGTCCCAGCATGCGCATGCCGACCGGCTTCAACAGATCGAAATGGTCGACCCGGAACAATTCAAGATTTTCCTGCACCTTCGACAGTAATCCGTGCTCGATCCGCACGCGCTGCGTGGTGATCGTGAATGTGGTGGAAAGGCTGCGCAGCCAGTAGACCAGCAACGCAATGCCCAAGGTGAGGATTGCCAGCACGTACTGGCTGAAGGTAAAGATCACCCTCGGATGACCCGAAAAAAGCGTGGTCTCGACGCTTGCCTCATGCGCCGCCACATAGGCGTCCAGATCGGTGCCGCAGAACCGGCATTTGTGCGCCGCGCCCTGGATCGTCTCGCCGCACGCCGGACATGCCTTCATTCCTGCTTCCATATCGCCTCCGTTTCAACCTGCCAAGCGTAATGGACAGGCATCCGAACCGCCAGAACGAACCGGGCGCATTCAGGCGTGCCGCAGGTCGGCCTTTCCGGCAATGGTCGCGACGAGATCGTCGCCGATGTTCAGGCACTGGTCCGCGATTACCCCCGCGCCGGGTCGGTGCGATACGACGATCAGGATGCTCTGCGGCAGGCGGCGCTTCATCGCCGAAAGAACCACGATCTCGGAAGCGGCGTCGAGCGCACTGGTGGCCTCGTCCAGCAGGGCGAGAAAGGGCTGCCGCAAGATCACCTGGGCGAGCATGAGCCGCTGCAGTTCGCCGCCGGAAAGCCGACTCGACGAACTGTGCAGCGTCGTGTCGAGTCCATGCCGTGAGCCAGCCAGCCGCCGGTCGAGGCCGACGTCGGCGAGCGCGCTGCGCAGCAGTGCCTCGGTGGCCCCGGGCGCAGCCCACAACAGACACTCGCGAACAGTGTGCTGCCATGGCCGGACGTTCTGGCTGACGTACGCACCGTTCCGCACGAGCTCGCGATAGTCGTCAAAACCCATGACCCGCTCAGCGGCACTGGCCACGAAAACCTCGGGTCGGGTCATGCCGGCAAGCACATCGATCAGACTGCTCTTGCCGATGCCGGAGTCGCCGGAAACCAGGGTCAATTCGCCGGGCGCCAGAACAAGATCGCCGACATCCAGCCCGGCGCGCGGTGGGGTCAGCCGCATTCGTGCGATGTGCAGCGTGCAGGCAGGCATCGGCGTGCGCGGCGACGCGATGGCTGAACGTTCCGGACCCAGCTGCATGTAGCGCTGCCACAGTTCGAACGCGGGCGCCGCCGAACGCAACTGCTGGAAGCTCTGCCGCGTCGACACCAGATAGGGCAGCAGGCGGCCGAGCAGCAGGCACACGGCAATGAGCGAGGACGGGTCGACCACGTGCCAGTGATGCGCAAGCACGAACAACGCCGCGATCCCGACGGCCGCCAGCAACTCCAGCATCAGCCGGCCTGAAGCCAGCAGCTCCAGCTGACGTTGGTAGCCCTGGCACAGGCGTGCGGAAATGGCGCCGTAGCTTTCCTTCTCCACGTCTTCCCGCTCGAACGAGCGGACATGGCGCAGGCGTCGCGGAAAATCCTCGCTGTGCCAGAACAGGCGAGTCATGTCTGCAACGTATTGGCGACTGACCAGCGATTGCTCGCGACCGAAGACTCGTGACGCCATCAGTCCGAAGACCACCAGCAAGGGCGTCACCAGCATCAAGGGGGGCGATACCCAGAATGCAAAACCCAGGCTGACAGCGGACGTGACGCCGGCAATCAGCAATTGCTGCAGGGCAGTGAAACCCTGCACGATGATCTCGACGTTGTAGGTGAGGACGTTGGCGATTTCCGCCGAGGTCGAATCCGCCAGCGACGTCAGCGGCGCGTCGATCAGGCGTGCATGGACCATGCGTCGCAGATGCATGCCGTAACGGCCGACCAGACGTGCGCCGAGTCGCGCAGCCTGCCAGCGCATCAGCGCGAAGACGACCGTCGCGACCGCGAAGATGCCTGCCTGCATCCCGACGCCTGCATCGGCGTCGAGCATGCCGCCACCCCATGGCAGCGTCTGTCCCGGCTGCACCAGCGGCACCAGCAGTACCGCCGCGAGACTGCCTGCGACGGCTGCGCCCAGCGACAGCAGGACATAAGCGGCGGTCTCCGCCAGGTCGATACGCGTGAATGTGCGCAGCAGCGAACTCAGCAGATCGCCGAACCGACCAGCTGACGGGTTCGACACGCCCGCCATCCCTAGCGAGCCACGCCGGTGCCCGGCCGCGTCGGTCGCCGTTTCGAGGAGGCTGGGTGACGGTTCAGGACGGCGCTCTCCCACAACCGGTTGTCCGGTGTCGGTGAGTGCGGCCTGCGGCGGGAAAGGTTGTGCATGCGCCACCGTTGCAGGCGATCCGGCGATTCATTCGAGACATCGTCGCAACGCCTCGACGGCATCCCGCGGATGGCGTCCACGACGCAGTTCGTGCACACCCAGCTGCAGCAGCCGCTGTTCGAAACGTTGCCAGCCAGGCTGGCCGGACGCATACGGCTGGTCGGCGACCAGCCGCGCGCCGATTTCGCTGTCCTCAAGGCGATGCAGCAGGGCACCCGCATCGTCGGCCGACTTGGCGGAAACGAAAACCGCACCCGTCAGCTGCAGTGAGTCCGGCGCGATCCGGCCCGTGCCCTGCCGCACATCGGCCTCGAACTTCTCCACACCACTGCGGCGGCGGATGATCGGCGAGCGGCCGATCCAGTGCCGGGTCGCATCGTCGTCGACGAGCCGCAACGCATCGGCCTGCACATGCAGATAGTTGGCGACGCCGGTGGCCAGCAGACTGTCCGGTTGCACGAAGACAGCATCTTCGGCGAGAAAATCCAGGCCCCGCAGCAGGCTGTGCAAGGCGGTCGTCGATTTGCCCGAACCGCTGGCTCCAAGCAGCAGGATGCCTCGTCCACGCAGCCCGACGCAGGCGCCATGCAGCGGGACCAGTCCCTGCCCGCGCGTAGCCAGAGTGAAGACGGCGAACTCGATCAGCTCGTAGCGCAAATGATAGGGACGGGCAAGCATGTCCTCCGACGCCACCACGATCCCCCGGCGCTGCCCTGGCGCGAGCACCACGTAGTTGGATGCGTCCATGATCCCGCAAAGCAGGCCGGCACCCGATTGCGTGCGTACCGGCGGCGGATCGACGAGATTCGTTGCCGTCTGGCGCGGCATCAGGCGCAACTCGATGTGGAACTTCGGCACATCCACCGACAGCTGGTGCGCCGGCAAGCCGTCGTAGGCGGCTGCGACCAGGTGCAGCAGCGCTTCACTGCTGCTTTCGAAATGGAAGCTTCCGCCCAGCAGCTGCCTGTACATCGAGAAGCGCTGGCTGGACCGCTCGCAAAAGGGATCGGCGCCGGTTTCCCGCACACCCGCGAGGAAGCCGGGAACATCATCGTCGATCAAGAATTTCAGCCGTCTGATGGCAGGGCGCAGCACTGCACACATTCCGGCAGTTGCTGCATGAGTGCGGCTGCGCCGGGAAAAGGTTGCACGACACCACCGCCACCCGACGAGTGGCAGCGGCGAGTCGACAGCGGACTGCGCCATGCGGCATCCAACTTATTTTCCGGGCGAGGCAACCGAAGCCGCACGTGCCGGCACTTACGTCCCGGCAGCATGGAATGTTGGAGCCTGGCCACGGCCCCGATGTGGAAGCGCTGCCGCAGCTCCTCCCCACGGCTTGCGAGGCACCTTCAGATGCTAAAGATCCAGGTCGGTCATTCCTACTTCCTGAGGTACGACCGGAAACAGTGGGAACGCGGCAAGCCGTATCCCCCACTCGCCACGATCCAGATCGCCGCGCTCCTGAGGGACATGCAACACGACGTCGCGCTGTTCGACGCGATGCTTGCAGATGGCGTGGAAGATTATGCCGGGACGCTGCGCGGCGCACGGCCGGACGTGGTGGTCATCTACGAGGACAACTTCAACTACCTGACCAAGATGTGTCTGGGCCGGATGCGCGAGGCGGCCTGCCAGATGATCGCCGAGGCACACGCTCATGGCGCCCGGGTGATCGTCGCCGGCTCCGACGCTTCCGACCATCCGGATGCATTTCTCACGGCGGGTGCGGATGCCGTGCTGATCGGCGAAGGCATTGCGGCATTGATCGAACTGATCGGACGACTGGAGCGCGATCCGGCGGTCGACGACCAGGACTGGACTTCCGGCATTCCCGGTGTCGCCACCCTGGTGAGCGGACAGACGCAGCTGACACGCGTCGGCGTGATGCCGCCGGATCCGCGATTGACCGTGCGTCCCGCCTGGGACCTGCTCGACATCGAACGCTATCGGACCATGTGGCTCGAACGGCATGGCTATTTCAGCCTCAACATGGCCGCCTCGCGTGGCTGTCCGTTCCGCTGCAACTGGTGCGCCAAGCCGATCTGGGGCAACCACTACAAGCAGCGCGGCGCGGGCGACATCGCCGCGGAAATGACGTATCTGAAACAGACCTTCAGGCCCGATCACATCTGGCTGGCCGACGACATCTTTGGCTTCCACGTCGACTGGGTGACGGAGTTCGGCGAACAGCTGAGCGCCGCCGACGGGTCGATCCCGTTCACCATCCAGACCCGTGCGGACCTGATCAGCGAACGCATGGCCGGTGCGCTCGAGCATGCCGGATGCACCGAGGCATGGATCGGCGCGGAGAGCGGCAGCCAGCGCGTTCTGGATGCGATGACCAAGGGCACGAAAGTCGCGGACCTCGTCGCCGCGCGCATTCGTCTGGGCGAGCGCGGCATCCGCGTGGGCTTCTTCATCCAGCTGGGCTATCTGGGCGAGCAGCTGGCCGATCTGCTGGCAACGCGCGAACTGATCGCACAGGCCGCGCCGGACGACATCGGCGTCAGCGTGTCCTACCCGCTGCCGGGAACGAAGTTCTACGAGCAGGTCAAGGCGCAGCTCGGTACGAAGACGCATTGGCAGGACAGCGACGACCTCGCCATGATGTTTCGCGGCGCGTATGACTCGGAGTTCTATCGTCACGTGCGCGACCTGCTGCACGAGCAGGTCACCCTGCAGCAGTCGAAGGCCAGCGTGGAACCGGAGCATCATCGCCAGGCCTGCGTCGCGCTTGATGCGCGGTGGGATGCACTGATCGCCTCCGAACATGCGCATCGCACCAGGGACACCACCTTCCCGGCGGCGCTCACGCCATCGAAACTCACCACACAGCCGCTGCGCCATGCTGCCACCACTCAACATCGTTAGGGATGGTTTGCGCGTTGCCACCGAAGCGCTGGCCGGGGAGCTGGCGCGGGCACGGCCGAGTGGAACGACGCCTGCGTGGAGCGGGCTCCAGTGGCAGCTGGCTTCGGCTGCCGCCGCGGCGCATGGCGTGTCGCCGTTGCTGAGCAGATTCTCGACGTGGCAGAACCCGCATTGGCGACGGTTCCTGGAAAGTCAGCGCGAGCATGTCGCGCACCGCCATCGCCGCATTGCCGCGCTGCTGAAAGGCATCGATGCCGGCGCCCGCGCGGCCGGCCTGGCGGTGGTTCCGCTGAAGGGATCGGCACTGCACGCGCTGGGCCTTTATGCACCGGGCGAGCGACCGATGGCCGATATCGACCTGCTGGTGCGCGAGAGCGACGCCGCGCAGGCGATCCGGTTGCTGCTGGACCTCGGTTACGTCGAGTCGTTCGTCCAATGGAAGCACCGTGTGTTCAAGCCGGCGACCGGCCAGCCTTCAGTCGGGCTCGGCGAGCATCGCGACACACCGGTCAACATCGAGCTGCATACCCGCATCCAGGAGCGGCTGCCGATATCGACCATCGACATCACCGAACGGATCTATCTGCGTGAATCCGTGCCGGGCCTGAACCCCTACCCGTCGAATGGGGCACTGATGAGCCATCTGCTGCTGCATGCCGCAGGCAACATCTGCGGCCGCAGCATGCGCCTGCTGCATCTGAACGACATCTCGTTGCTGGCGACGCGCATGACTTCGAGCGATTGGAACATCC
>JBDTZK010000205.1:0-4703 GCA_040005195.1 Pseudoxanthomonas sp. | reverse complement strand
GGAAGTGGGCCGCCAGCTTTTTCCCCAGGATCAGCCTGGATCAAGCAGCGCTGAGCGTTTCAGCCTGAAGTCGTGGTGATATGGCGCGCTCGACCACGAAGGCATGCAAGCTTTCATAGATGTAATTTTCGAACTCGACCGGGCTGCATCGGATGATGCCTTCCGCACGCCGCTCGAACTGGTCATGGAATGTGTCCACGTCTTTCATCATGCTGGGCAACGCGGCCGAAAGATGGGCAAGCGCCAACATGACTTCTTTTTTGGTCCGGTAAATCATCCTCTCCCCAAAGAGGTGAATCTGATGCAAGGGTACAGGACTGTCATTTGCGAAAGCTACCGGACAATGCGTAAAGCGACGATTCGCCCACGAAATGGATCATTGCGGTCACAGCATTGCGAACACTATGCCGTACTGGAGTCTTGCGATGTTGTGCCGGGCTCTACCGAGCATCGCCACAGCAACGTAGCTTCTGTCGCACGCCTCCATGCGGGCGTAGCTTGGCGCTGCGCGCCGCGTCTGTCTGCCGAACCAGGGTCCGCGACACGTACGGCTGGCGTGACGGTTACTTTTATCAATCCCATCAGCACCCTCTCCTGGCTTGCGGGAGAGGGTGGGTCTATCGGATAAGCGATGGGAAAATGCGTGTAGAGCGGCTCTTCTCGTCGGTCTTTCGCGGCGAGAAGATCGCCCTCAATCGCGCAATTCGGCCACGTAGCAATGCGCCTGCATCTGCTCGATCACCGCATTGGCCGCTTCGGTGGTGGACAGGTGCTGGCCGTTGGATGACAGGTCGGCAGTGAAGGCATGCGCGTTCAACGCGCCATCGACCGAGCGCTCGATGCACTCCGCCTCGTCATGCAGGCCCAGCGAATGACGCAGCAACATGGCAGCGCTGAGGATGGTGGCGTAGGGGTTGGCGATACCTTTGCCGGCGATGTCGGGCGCCGAACCGTGGATGGGTTCGTACAGGCCGACTTTGCCATCGCCCAGAGAGGCAGAGGGCAACAGACCCAGCGAACCCGCCAGCATCGAGGCTTCGTCGGTGAGGATGTCGCCGAACATGTTCTCGGTGACGATGACGTCGTACTCGCGCGGCTGCGCCAGTAGATGCATGGCCATGGAATCCACAAGCACGTGTTCCAGTTTCACGTCGGCGAATTCGTCGCGGCCGATACGCGTGGTGACGTCGCGCCATAAACGGGACGTCTCCAGCACGTTGGCTTTGTCCACCGACACAACGTAGCTGCGACGCTGGCGGGCCAGCTTGAACGCGCTGCGGACCACGCGCTCGATCTCGGTGACCGAATAGGTGCACAGGTCACTCGCTGATTCCGCAGTTCGCGTCTTCTGGCCAAAGTAGATGCCGCCGGTAAGTTCGCGCACGACCACGATGTCCACGCCGCTGAGCAGGTGTGGCTTGATCGGCGAGGCGTTCAAAGCGGCGGGATGCGGGCGCACCGGGCGCAGGTTGGCGTACAGTCCCAGGCCCTTGCGCAGTGCGAGCAAGCCTTGTTCGGGACGAACTTTGGAGTTCGGATCCGACCACTTCGGTCCGCCCACCGCACCCAGCAGCACGGCATCGGCGTTCTGGCAGGCGGCAAGGGTGGAAGCCGGCAGCGGTTCGCCGGTCTTGTCGATGGCGATGCCGCCGATGTCGTGTTCAATGAAATTGAACTGGTGGCCGTAGCGGCGGGCCACGGTCTTGAGCACGGACAGTGCGGCGGCGGTGACTTCCGGACCGATGCCGTCACCGGGGAGTACGACGATGTCAGCTTGCATGGAGAAAATCCTGACGATGGAATGGAGAGGAGAAAACTGGCGACAGGCTCATCAGCAACGGGTTGCGGACAATCACTGGTGCTGGACTTGTCCGATTGCAGATTCGTAGCGTGTTATTTCCGGGCCGCGCAGCAACAGGTAGCCCAATTCGTCCACGCCTTCCATCAGGCAGGTGCGGGCGAAGGCGTCGAGCGGGAAGCGATGCACATCGCCGGCAGGCGTTTGCAGTTCGCGGGCTTCGATGTCCACGGTGAGTTCGTCATCGGGGCGTTGCATCAGAGACTGCACGATGGCCTCGTCCAGCACGATGGGCAGCAGGCCGTTCTTCAATGAATTGTTGCGGAAAATATCCGCGATCTCGCTGCTGACAATGGCGCGCAGGCCCAGGTCGGTCAGCGCCCATGGGGCGTGCTCACGCGACGAGCCGCAGCCGAAGTTTGCACCGGCCAGCAGGATCTGGCGGTTGGCATTCTGCGGTTGGTTGAAGGCGAAGTCGGGATTCGGCGAACCATCGGCCAGCCAGCGCCAGTCGTTGAACGCAAACTTGCCGAGTCCGGCGCGCTCGGTGGTGGACAGGAAGCGCGCGGGAATGATCTGGTCGGTGTCGATGTTGCTCTGGCGCAGGACCACGCTGCGCGAGGTGAGGGCGGCGAAGGCACTCATGACGCCATCTCCTTTGCAAACAACTCGCGCGGGTCGGATACCTTGCCATTCACTGCCGCCCACGCAGCAGTCATTGGTGATGCCAGCAATGTGCGCGAACCGGGGCCCTGGCGACCTTCGAAATTGCGGTTGCTGGTACTGACTGCCAGTTGTCCCGGTGCCACCAGGTCACCATTCATGGCGATGCACATCGAACAGCCCGGCTCGCGCCATTCGGCGCCTGCGTCGCGTATCACCTGGTCAATGCCTTCAGCCTCGGCCTGGCGCTTGACCTGTTCCGAGCCCGGCACTACCAGCATGCGTACGCGTGGATCCACGCGACGTTCGCGCAATACCGCGGCGACTTCGCGCATGTCGCTGAGGCGGCCGTTGGTGCAGGAACCCACGAACACCACGTCCACCAGCGTGCCTTCCAGCGAGTGTCCGGCGTTGAAGTGCATGTAATCCAGTGACTTTTGCGCCGCGTCATCCTTGGCGGCCGGAATAGGCAGATCCACGGCGATGGCCGTGCCCGGATGCGTGCCCCAGGTCAGGGTGGGACGGATGTCGCGTGCATCGATCACCACGTCCTGGTCGAAGCGCGCGCCTTCGTCGCTGGTGAACTGCGACCAGCGTGCCTTGGATGCCTCGAACGCAGCGTGGTCGCCTTCTGCCATGCCGGGTGCACGCGGCGTGTTCGCCATCCACGCGTAAGTCACTTCATCCGGCGCGACCATGCCAGCGCGCGCGCCGGCTTCGATGGACATGTTGCACAAGGTCATACGTTGTTCCATGTCCATCGCACGGATGGTGGAACCACGGTATTCCAGCACGTGACCGGTGCCACCGTTGACGCCGATCACGCCGATGATATGCAGGATCACGTCTTTCGCGCCGATGCCGGGTGCGAGCGGTCCGTCGACGGTGATCGACATGGTTTTTGCTTTGCGTTGCAGCAGGCACTGCGTCGCCAGCACATGCCCGACTTCACTGGTGCCGATGCCGAAGGCCAGCGCCCCGAATGCGCCATGGGTGGAGGTGTGGCTGTCGCCGCAGACGATGGTCATGCCCGGCTGGGTGAGGCCCAGCTCGGGGCCGATCACATGCACGATGCCGCGTTCGGCCGACTGCATGTCGAACAACTCGATGCCGTATTCGGCGCAGTTGCTGGCCAGCGTATCGACCTGGGTTTCCGAGGCCTGGGTGAAGTAGTGGAACTTGCCGTGCACATCCGCAGGTGTGGTCGGGGTGGAGTGGTCCATGGTCGCCTTGGTGCGGTCCGGCCGACGCGGCGCGATGCCACGCGTGCGCAGCTCGGTGAAGGCCTGCGGCGAGGTGACTTCGTGGATCAGGTGCAGGTCGACGTACAGCACGGCGGGTGAAGCGTCGGTTTCAGGGACAACGACGTGCGCGTCCCAGAGTTTGTCGAACAGGGTGCGCGGAGTGGTGGTCATGCCTTGGTTTTCCATTGCATCGGTAGGCTTGTTCTGGAGTGACTCGTAAAAATGAATCGTCATCCCCGCGAGTGCCGGGATGACGCCATATGCTTCAAGTGGCAGCAACGTGCATGAAGCTGCCGCTCAGGCCGCAGCCCGCGCTGACTTCACCTTTCCGCGCTCGCGCAGCAGGCGATTGGCCACGTCCAGCCACGCCAATGCGCTGGCTTCGATGATGTCCTTGCTGGTACCGGTGCCTTCGTACTCGACGCCCTCGTAGCGCACGCTGAGGTTGGCTTCGCCGCGTGCGTCACGCCCCAGGCCAACGCTGTGCACCTGGTAGCTTTCCAGGGTCAGGTCCACGCTGGTGGCCGATGCCAGCGCCGCGAAAAGTGCATCCACCGGGCCATCGCCTTCGGCAGTTTCAAACACGCGGTCACCGTTAGGGTCCGACAGTTCCACGGTCGCGCGCGCGCGGTGGCCGGCATCGCTGACCGTCATTGACGACAGCCGATAACCCTCGCTGTCGGCTCCATCCTGCATCAGCGTCTGCAGGTCGCTGTCGTGCACGACGCGCTGCTTCTCGCACAGTGCCTTGAAGTCGGTAAAAAACAGGTCCAGCTCAGCTTCTTCCAGCAGATAGCCCAACGCGCGCAGGCGCTGCTCTACCGCCGCGCGACCGCTGTGACGGCCCAGCACCATTTGCGAAGAGGGCCAGCCCACGTCCTGTGGATTCATGATTTCGTAGGTACCGCGGTGGCGCAGCATGCCGTGCTGGTGGATGCCCGATTCGTGCGCGAAGGCATTCAGGCCGACTATCGCCTTGTTGCGTTGCACCGGCATGC
>JBDTZK010000204.1:0-4707 GCA_040005195.1 Pseudoxanthomonas sp. | reverse complement strand
CCACCGTAGGCAGCCACAGCACGTCACAGCCGGCACCTTCCAGCCCGGTCGTGTCGGCCTCGGGCGTACGCGGATAACGGGTGAAGTCTTCGTTGGGACCGAACTGGGTGGGATTGACGAACACGCTGGACACCACGCGATCGGCGTACTGCCTGGCCAGCATCACCAGCGAGTAATGGCCGGCATGCAGATTGCCCATGGTCGGCACGAAACCGACCCGCAGACCCTCGCGCTTCCAGCCATTGACGCGCGCGCGCAAGGCGTCGAGTTGAGTGAGTGTTTCGATCATTGCGTTTCCCTATGCGCAGGCAACGGTTTCAATAGGAGTGTTCCGCATCGGGAAACGATCCTTCGCGCACAGCAGACGCGTAAGCCGCAACGGCACCCGCGACGGAACCGCCTTCCGCCAGGAAATCCTTGACGAACTTCGGCCTGCGGTGACCACTGTCCAAGCCCAGGAAGTCATGCAGCACCAGTACCTGGCCATCGCAGTCGGGACCGGCGCCGATGCCGATGGTGGGAATGGCGATCGCCGCGGTGATGGCCGCCGCCAGCGTGGAAGGCACGCATTCCAGCACCAGCAAAGACGCACCTGCATCGGCGACCGCCTGCGCATCCGAGCGCAATTTCGCCGCCGCATTATCGTCGCGCCCCTGCACCTTGTAGCCGCCCAGTTTCAGCACCGACTGCGGCGTCAGCCCAAGATGTCCGCACACCGGAATATCGCGCTCGACCAGGAAACGGATCACTTCCAGCTTGTGGCCCGCCCCTTCCAGCTTGACCATTTCCGCACCGGCCTGCAGCAGCAGGATCGATGCGTGCAAGGCCCGCTCGGGCGTGGCGTCTGACTGGAAAGGCAGGTCGGCAACCAGCATCGCGCGGTGCAGACCCAGTGCCACCGCTGCGGTGTGGTAAGCGATGTGTTCAACAGTGACGGGCAGCGTGGAGGCCTTGCCCTGCACCACCATGCCCAGCGAATCCCCCACCAGCACCAGGTCCACGCCATTGGCATCGACGACGCGCGCAAAGCCGTAATCGTAGGCTGTCAGCATGACCAGCTTGCGCTGATCGCGTTTGGCAGAGGCCAAAGCCGGGAGGGTCCACTTCTTGATTTCGGCGTGCGTGCTCATTGACTGATTATCACCCCAACAACTTGATGGCAGATGTTTCCAGACGGGACAAGGCGTCCTGCGCAGCGCCCTGCTGCGGAATCAGGATATCCGGCGCCAGCTCGAGCAAAGGCACCAACGCGAAAGCGCGCTCGTGTAAATGTGGATGGGGCACACGCAGGCCGGGTTCATCGATAACCGAGTCTGCGTACAACAACAGATCCAGATCCAGCGTCCTTGGACCCCAGCGCAGTCCTGCGTCGCGGTCACGCCCGAAATCCAGCTCGATACTCAGCATCCCCTGCAGGAGCTGCTGGGGGGACAAGCTGGTATCGAGGGCCACAACCGCGTTGACGAAATCGGGTTGCTGCTCTTCACCCCAGGCGGGTGTGGAATACAGCCGCGAAGCTGATCGCACCGTCGTGCCAGGCAATTCACCCAGCGCGCGCGTTGCCTGCCGCAAGGTGTCGGAGACTGTGCCTACGTTGCCGCCCAGGCCTACGTAAGCGATGACCGTGTGCTTCATTCTGCGGCAGGTGCAGCATCACCGCTGGAACGACGACGACGGCGACGTCGCTTGGGTGGCGCGGAATCCTCTTCCGCATACGCATCCCGCGCCGGCGCCACACCCAATGCCGCAGACAATTCCTCGTTGGATTGGGTCTGTGCCTCGCGCCAGAACTCCACGTCCTCGGCATGTTCGTTGGAGGCAGTCAGGCGTAGCAGCAGGAAATCGTACGCGGCGCGGAAACGCGGATGCGCCAACAGCCGTGTCACCCGCTTGCGCTGGCGTGAAGTGAAGCGGGACTGCAACAGCCAGATTTCCTGCATCGGCAACGAGAACCGGCGCGGCAGCGCCACGGTGCCCAACTGGTGCAGCGTGACCCGATCAGCCGCGCGTCGCTGGGCCTCTTCTGCGTTGGTGCCTTGCGCCTGCAATCCCATCAAGGCGCGGCAATAGGCCGGCCAGAGCAGCAGCGCGAACAGGAATGCCGGCGACACCGGCTCGTCATTCGCAACACGCTTGTCGGTGCCACGCAGACCTTCCAGCAGCATGCCGCGCAACGCACCACTGCGGTTGGACGCCAGTGCTGCCGCGGTCTCGGGCAGGATTGCCGGCAGCAGGCCAAAGCGCTCCAGACCCTCGAAACTGGCCACCGCATTACCCGACAGGAACAGCTTCAGCAATTCCTCGAACAGCCGCGCTGGCGCAGATTCGGACAGCAGCGGCGCCAGGCGGGCAATCGGCTCGGCCGATGCGGGGTCGATCTCGAAACCCAGTTTGCCGGCCAGGCGGATCGCCCGCAGCATGCGTACCGGGTCTTCGCGGTAGCGTTGCTCGGGGTCGCCGATCAGCTTCATGCTGCGGGCCTGCACGTCCTCGAAACCGCCCACGTAGTCGCGCACCGAGAAATCCTCGATGGCGTAGTACAGCGCGTTGGCGGTGAAGTCGCGGCGCACCGCATCGTCTTCGATGGTGCCGTAGACGTTGTCACGCACCAGGCGGCCACCTTCGTGCTGTTCACGGTCGCCGCTGCCGTCATCCACATTGGCGCGGAAGGTGGCGACTTCGATGATCTCGCGCCCGAACACCACATGGGCCAGCTTGAACCGGCGCCCGATCAGCCGGCTGTTGCGGAACAGCGCCTTGACCTGCTCCGGCGTGGCGTCGGTGGCGATATCGAAATCCTTCGGATGCACGCCCACCAGCAGGTCGCGGACCGCGCCCCCTACCAGGTAACCGGCGAAGCCCGAATCACGCAGGCGGTACAACACGCGCAGCGCATTCGGACTGATGTCCTTGCGCGAGATGGTGTGCTGGTCGCGCGGGATGACGCGCAGGGAAACGGGGAGAATGGCTTGCGAGGTAATGGTGGCAGGTCCGTCAGTAAGGTGTGTCGTGGGCCGATGAAAGGGTCCCGCCTTGGCCCGACTGGCATTTGCCGGAGGCATGGACAGGCGAATATACTAGTGCGTCACGGCTCTGCTTACCAAAAGCTCCCTTCGTCTAACGGTTAGGACGTGGCCCTCTCAAGGCTAAAATAGGGATTCGAA
Source organism: Pseudoxanthomonas sp. (assembly GCA_040005195.1). Taxonomy (GTDB): domain Bacteria; phylum Pseudomonadota; class Gammaproteobacteria; order Xanthomonadales; family Xanthomonadaceae; genus Pseudoxanthomonas_A. The sequence goes on along the minus strand of JBDTZK010000204.1, from coordinate 1,543 downwards.
TTCCCTAGGGAGCACCATTTCCCACCAGAAACCCGGCGAAAGCGGGGTTTCTGGCATCTGGATGGGGCCGATGCGCATCCAGGCCTCGTCAGACCACAGGCAAACCCGTTCGCGCAATGCCAACTGCGCCGATAGCGCGGCGATGCCCTTTGCGACAACGCCGGCCAGCCCGGCAACCACTGCAAATTCCCTGCCACGACTGCATCTGACAATCAGCGTGGCACCGGATCAGCCCCCGAGCTGCAATGGCATGGATTCCCTGCACGGGTAGCCAAGTTGTGCTGTGTTCCTTCAATATCAGGCAACCTGCTTGCCATTCCTGCACTCGTCACGACTTTTGCAATGTCCGCCTGCCACTTGTTGACCCGCCTGCTGCTGATCGCCAGCCTGATCCTCAACGGATCCGGGCTTGGCTTGGTGTCTGTTGGCGACATGGCAATGCACTCGCCGCCGCCTGGCGATCAGGTCGTGACTGATGTCTCTGACGGTCAGGACGTGAATCCGCCTTGCCATGAATCCATGGACCATGGCGATACCAGGGACGAGGCAGTGGGCGCACCACCCTCGAACCCCGGCGATGCAAACGAGTGCTGCGAGTCAGGAAGCTGCTTGCATGCGTGTCACCAGCAGCTCGCCCCAACAGCCATGGCGCTTGCTTTCCGGCCCTCGATGGTGATCGAGAGCCAGCAGGCCAGCGGCACGCTTGCGTCTGCACACGACTCACCTGCCTTGCATCGGTTGATCCGGCCCCCTATCGCCTGATCACGCGGCGCTGGCAGCGCCTTGCACGTTGCGTCGTCGCGCTTGAATCGAGGATTGCGCATTTTTCCTATAGTGATCGCAGCTTGCGCTTGGCGCGCAGCGGCGTCATGCCTGTATTCCAGGAATCCACATGTCAAAAGACTTCTCCCATTCCCCACCACGCGAGTGGATGGACCTTTCCCGCCGCACCTTCGTGCAAGGACTGGCGCTGGGTGGCGTGGCGGCCGGCGCAGGCTTGTTGCGCGTGCCTGCTTTCGCTGCAACACCATCGAATCACCCGCAAGTGCTGGGTGGAACCGATTTCAATCTGTCCATCGGCAGCTCTCCGGTCAATTTCACCGGCCGAACTCGGCCCGCAATTACCGTCAACGGCAGCCTGCCGGCACCGATCCTGCGCTGGCGCGAAGGCGACACGATCAATGTGCGGGTTGCCAATACGCTGTCGCAGGCAAACACCTCTATCCACTGGCACGGCATCCTGCTGCCTTCCAACATGGATGGCGTGCCCGGGCTCAGTTTCAACGGTATCGCCCCGGGCCAGGCCTACCAGTACCGTTTCCAGCTGAAGCAATCGGGCACCTACTGGTACCACAGTCATTCCATGCTCCAGGAACAGGCCGGCCTCTACGGTGCCTTGATCATCGACCCACTGGAACCGGCGCCATATCACTACGACCGCGAACATGTCGTGCTGCTTTCGGACTGGACCGACCTGGATCCGACGGCGCTGTTCCGGCGCATGAAGAAGATGCCGAGCTACGACAACCACTACCAGCGCACT
>JBDTZK010000203.1:0-4715 GCA_040005195.1 Pseudoxanthomonas sp. | reverse complement strand
GCCACTGCCAGGGATAACGCCCCGGACTGACCCCCGTTGACCGCTTTGCACTCCTGTTCATTTCCGCGACAGTCGCAACCCACGCGATTCGCAGCGCGCAGTATCCTGCCCACATGCACCACTCCTTCGCCCGCGCAGTTTCCATCCTTGGCCATCCCATGCTGGTGCTGCCCTTTGCCGCATTGGCATTGACGCTGTCGCGCGGTCAGACCCGCACTGCACTAGGGATGGCGCTGGGATTCGCCACGTTCGCGGCGATGGTGATGGCGTATTCGACCTGGCAGGTCAAACGTGGTCACTGGTCACACGTCGATGCAAGCAATGCCGGCGAACGCCATTCATTGAATCGTTTCCTGCTGGTGTCATTACTGGCATCGACCGCACTGGCCGCCACATTCGGACACTCGCGCGAACTCGTGCTGGGCCTCGGGCTTTCTGCCGCAATGGTCGCCATCGCAATGTTGACGGCGCGCTGGTGGAAGCTATCGCTGCACATGGCCTTTGTGGTGTTCGCCTCTTGCCTGCTGTGGTTCGCTGCGAGCTGGTGGGTCGGACTGATTGCCCTTGCCTTTGCTGCGCTGGTCGCGTGGTCACGCCTTGCATTGCAACGGCATGTGCCACGCGACGTGGTCGCGGGCATGGCCACGGGCGCATGGGCCGGGGTGGTGTTTGCGGCCTTCTGCATGCCGGGAACGCCCTGAGCGATGGGAAACGACTCTCCCCCTTCGGACGACCTGCGTCTGTTCCACACGGGTGAACATCCGTGCGGCTATTGGCAGGACAGGACCGCGCGCGACCTGGTGCTGGACCCACGGGATCCACGACTGGCCTCGTTCTATGCCACTGCATTGGGTTGGGGGTTCCGCCGCTCGGGCGACCTGGTCTATCGGCCGCACTGCCAAGGCTGTCGCGCCTGCGTGGCAGTGCGTATTCCGGTGGCAGATTTCATCCCTGACCGCAGCCAGCGACGCTGCGCGGCGCGCAACATCGAAGTGGAAGCACGCATCGTCGCCGCCGAGCGCAGCGACGAACACCTTGCGCTGTACCAGCGTTACCTTTCCGCACGTCATCGCGATGGCGGCATGGACGACCACGGCGCGGTGGAGTTCGAACAATTCCTGGTGGGCAGCTGGTCCGAAAGTCGTTTCCTGGAGTTGCGTGAACACGGCAAGCTGATAGCAGTGGCGGTGACGGATGTCGCGACAGAGGCCTTGTCTGCCGTCTATACCTTTTTCGACCCCGCATTCGAGCGCCGCAGCCTGGGCACCTTGGCCGTCTTGCGCCAACTGGAGTGGGCGCGCCGCGAATCACGCCGGCATCTTTACCTCGGCTACTGGATCGACGGCCATCGAAAGATGGATTACAAGCGTCGCTTCCAGCCACTCGAGGCCTTCGATGGGCGAAATTGGAATCGCACTCCCTTATCGTGAAGTAGTGAGCGCATCCCAGTGGCTTCATGAGAACATTCCGTTCCTTGTCATTTCGGCCAAGCCGATCAGCAAGGGCGCGTGGCGGATGTCCCCACGCTCTCACGATTATCACTGGAGCCTCACATGAAGTTGAATGCCCTTTTCCTGGCTGCTGCGGCCACCTTGGCACTGGCCGCCTGCAAACCTGCTGACAAGCCGGGTGATGCAATGACCGCGGACGGCACTGCCGCCGCCCCGACGGCTGACGCCATGTCCACCGAGGCTACGGCAACCGCCACGGCTGCTGCTGTCGAAACAGTTGCTGCCGGCACCGGCGAACAGGAATGCGATGCTTATCTTGAAAAGGTCTATGCCTGCATCAGTGACAAGGTGCCCGAAGCCCAGCGTGAGATGTTCAAGAAGGGAATCGAACAGTCCAAGGCCGGCTGGTCCAGCGTCACCGACAAGGCCGCACTGGCCACACAGTGCAAGACCGCAATGGATCAGGCCAAGACCAGCTTCGGCGCCATGGGTTGCACGTTCTGAACCCACCGTAGCGAGAGAATCCTGCTTCGTCGCTGACCCTCACAAGCGCCCCGGGAAACCGGGGCGCTTTTTTGTCGCCGTCCCGACATGCCGACCTGTCAGAATCAACGCATGCACCGATTCCTGATTGCCTTGTCCATGCTCCCCGCCCTGTCCGCCTGCGTCCACGTCAACGTGCACGGTGATCCTTTGTCCGCTGCGGGAACGCACACCCTCCGCGTGGCGACCTACAACACGTCGCTCTACTCCGACGAAACAGGCGGATTGATCCGCGAACTGGAAGGCGACAGCACCCACGCGCGCAAGATTGCGGCAGTGCTGCAGAAGGTGCGGCCAGACCTGGTCCTGTTGAACGAATTCGATTACGACGACGCGCACCGCGCCGCCGACCTGTTCCAGCGCCGATACCTGGAAGTCGCGCAAGCGGGTGGCGGCGAGGCCTTGAACTACCCCTACCGCTATCTGGCAGCGGTCAATACCGGCGTTCCCAGTGGACTGGACCTGGATCGCAATGGCGAAGCAGGTGGCAGTGGCCGCAATCGTGGCAACGATGCATGGGGCTATGGCTTGCATCCCGGCCAGTACGGCATGCTGGTCCTGTCGAAATTTCCGATAGACACCACGTCCACCCGCACATTCCAGACTCTGCGCTGGAGCAGGATGCCTGGCGCGCTGCGCCCGATCGATCCGGTCTCGCGTGAGTTCTTCTATCCAGACCACATCTGGCAGCAGCTGCGTCTTTCCTCCAAATCCCATTGGGACGTCCCCGTGCGGACGGGCAATGGCGTCGTGCACTTCCTGGTGTCGCACCCCACTCCGCCGGTATTCGATGGCCCCGAAGACCGCAACGGGAAGCGCAACCATGATGAGATCAGGTTGTGGCATGAATATCTTTCGCCTGGCCAGAAGCCGTGGTTATGCGATGACGCCGGCACGTGTGGAGGGCTTGCCGATGACGCAAGGTTTGTCATCGCCGGCGACCTCAACAACGACCCTGTGGATGGCGATGGCATTCACAAGGCAATCCTGGAACTACTCGAAAACCCGCGCGTCATGCGCTATGCGACGCCACGCAGCACGGGCGGTGACGAAGCCGCGCGCGCCTATGCGGCAAAGGGAATCGAGCATCGTGGCGCGCCCGGGCATGTCACCGGCGATTTCGGACCCAAGGCGGGAGCCATGCGCCTGGATTACGTCCTGCCTTCAACCGGATTCGGCCTGCTTGGAAGCGGGGTGTTCTGGCCCTCGTCACACGAGGCGGAGGCGCACATTGCCGACGGCAGCGACCATCACCTGGTCTGGGTCGATCTGTCTTTGTAGAAGTCGACCACGCCTACAACAAAGCAACAGGCGTTTCGCGCGGTCCGAATCCGAAGCTTCCGTCGCTGTGCGCGGACACGATCATGCGCACCATGCTGCCGGGCACCATCAGCTCGATGATCGAGCGCTTGCCATCAACCGCCGCTGATTCGAGTGTCATCTCGATCAAGGCACCACCGGTATCGATTTCCTTGCACAGCACATGCAGGCCCGCTGGCCCATCCACCAGATAAGGCTTGATCGCCTCACCCAGCGCTTCAAGCGCGGGCGGGAAGAAAAACACCGCATAGCCCTCATTTCCATCCATCACTGCACGTTCCTTATTCCAGTTCGATCAAAATGGCCTCGCAGGCCGCCCGGGCAATGTCGCGCGCCGCTTCAATGGTCTCGCCGCGTGCCAGCGTCACGCCCACCCGCCGCTGCCCTTCCACGCGCGGCTTCCCGAACAGACGCAATGCGGTATCCGGCCTCTGTAATGCAGCTTCGATATTCGAGAACATCGGCGTGCCATGCCCTTGCGCCAACATTGCGCAGGAGGCAGAAGGGCCTGACTGGCGGATCATCGGAACAGGCAGCCCCAGGATGGCGCGCGCATGCAAGGCGAATTCGCTCAGCTCCTGCGACACCAGGGTGACCAGCCCGGTATCGTGCGGTCGCGGCGAAACCTCGCTGAACCACACCTCATCGCCCTTCACGAACAATTCCACGCCAAACAATCCCCACCCGCCCAGATCATCGGTGATCGCACACGCGATCTCCTGCGAGCGCCTGAGTGCCACCGGGGACATCGGTTGTGGCTGCCAGCTTTCGCGGTAATCGCCGTCCTTCTGCCAGTGGCCGATCGGATCGCAGAAGGAAGTGCCGCCCGCATGGCGCACGGTCAACAGGGTGATTTCGTAATCGAAATCGACGAAACCTTCCACAATCACCCGGCCCGCACCGGCGCGGCCACCGGTCTGCGCGTACTCCCACGCCGCCTCCACATCGGCCGCGGTACGCAGCGTGCTCTGGCCCTTGCCTGAGGACGACATGACCGGCTTCACCACACACGGCAGGCCAATGGCGGCCACGGCGTCGCGGTAGTCAGCAGGGGTATCGACAAACCGGTAAGGCGAAGTCGGCAAGCCCAGGGTTTCTGCGGCCAGCCTGCGGATACCTTCGCGGTCCATGGTCAGGCGCGCGGCACGCGCGGTGGGAATGACGCGCAAGCCCGCTTCGTTTTCCAGTTCCACCAGGGTCTGGGTGTGAATCGCCTCGATCTCTGGCACCACCAGATGTGGCTTTTCCAGCGCGATCAACGCCCGCAGTGCGGTTGGATCCAGCATGTCCAGTACGTGGGCACGATGCGCTACCTGCATCGCAGGCGCGTCGGCATAGCGGTCGGCAGCAATCACTTCCACCCCGAAACGTTGCAGCTCCAATGCCACTTCCTTACCCAAT
>JBDTZK010000202.1:0-4748 GCA_040005195.1 Pseudoxanthomonas sp. | reverse complement strand
CCTGCACCCCTTTCGGCCGCCCGGTGGAACCCGAGGTATAGATGACATAAGCAACCGATTCGGGCTGGGCCGCATCGGCATCACGACCGATACGGGTATCAGGCTGCGAGTCCAGCATGTCCCCCACCCGATCAAGCAGCAATACCGGTTGTCCCTGCAGGTCGAAGCTTGAGGCATGCTTCTGGTGAGTCAATAGCGCGGAAAGACGGGCGTCACTGGCCATGTACTGCAGACGATCAGCCGGAAACTGGGGATCCAGGGGCACATAACCTGCACCAGCCTTCAGGATGCCGAGCAATCCGGCCAGCATGTCGATGCCGCGATCCATGGCCAGCCCCACCAGCTGGCCACTACGAACACCTTGCGAACGCAGCAGGTGGGCAATGCGGTTGGCGCGTGATTCCAGCGCCGCATAGCTCGACGATTCATTGCCGCTACTGACCGCGATGCGGTCCGGGCCAAGATCGCATTGCCTTTCAAAGTGCTCATGCATCCGGCATTCGCGATCAAAGGCCACTGCTTCCGGTTGCAAGGCCGCAAGCGCGGTCCTGGAGGTGTCGTCCAGCAGCGGAAGCTGACCAACTGCGATTTCCGTATCCACAACCGCCGCGCGCAGCAGTGATTCGTAGGAAGACAACCAGCGCTGGATGGTGGCCGCATCGAACAGATCACTGTTGTACTGGCACTCGAGTCGCAACCCGCCGTTTTCCTGGACCGCATTGACAAACAACTCGAAGTTCTCATGGGTGCGTGGATTGGTGGCCAGCTCGACCTCCAGCCCTTCAAACCCATTCTTCTCGCTCTCCAAGGCCTGGTCGATGTTGAACATCACGCTGACCAACGGCAGACGCCCCGGATCGCGGCCCAGCTTGAGTTGCTTGAGCAGCGTACCGAACGTATAGCGCTGATGGTCAAGGGCATCGAGCAGTGTTTCCTGCGACTGCTGCAGCAGGCCGGCGAAGGGCAGTGAAGGCTCCATGCGGAACCTGAGCGACAGCAGATTCACGCAGTGCCCGACCAGTTGATCCTGGCCATCCACTGACTGGCCGGCAGCCGGTATGCCGATGACGACATCGCCCTGCCCGGTCAGGCGCGAAAGCAGGCCTGCAAAGCTGCCCAACAAGGTGGCGAATAGACTCGCCCCGCGCTTCGCTCCCGTGCGGCGGATGGCGTCCAGCAGAGGCGCATCCAGCACCAGGTCTTCGCGCAAGGACGCATAACCGCGCACGGCGGGCCGCGGCCGGTCGGTGGGTAACTGCAGGACCGGGACACTGTCGGCGAAACGGGAAATCCAGTACGCCTCGTCTGCCCGTGATTCGGCGCTGTCCGCACGGGCAATTTCTTCCAGGGCATAGTCTGCATAAGACTGTACTGGTGGCAGTGACACTGCCTTGCCTTCATGACGTTGCGTGTACAGCACACCCAGCTCGCGCAGCATCACCCACCACGACCAACCATCGACAACGATGTGGTGGCCACTCATCACCAGCAGGTGATCCTGGGCACCAAGACGCAGCAAGTCGGCGACGAACATTTGACCGCTTGCAAACACGAACGGCGTGTCGACCGCATGGCGCAGGCTGCGCTGCACTTGCGCGTCGCGATCAGCAGAAGCCAGACCGGAGAGATCCTTGACGGAAAGCGAAAAACTGCTTGCCTGGTGGACGCAGAAGACTTCGCCGTCCGGACCGAAGCTGGCACGCAACGCGTCGTGCCTGGCTACCAGGTCCTGCAACGCCGTTTCCAGCGCGGTCAGATCCAGCGCGCCGCGCAGCCGCAGGCATAACGACTCATTGAACGCCAGCGATGCCTCGTCACCTTCGTACGACGCCAACCAGAGTTCGCGCTGCGACTCCGTCGTCGGCACCACGCGTGACAGTTCACCCGTGGCGAAAGGATCGTAGTTGACTGCCGTCCTGTTCATGCCTGCACCAACGCTCATTCGCCCACCTTGAGGAAAGCACCGGGACGCTCCGGATTGGCGACGTACCAGCCCGGGTGACCCTCGGGATCCTTGCCCAGCCGCGCACCGGGAACGATAGGTTTTGCAGCATCCATCACCCTAGCCACTTCAGTCGAACTCCCCGGAATGAAGCCCGCCGCCTGCAGTTCGAGCACCGATGCCTTGTAGGCATCGATGATGGCCTGGAAGTCCGCTTCGCTGTGCGCCGTGGTGAAGAAGCACGGGAAGTTGTCCAGGATATGGATGCCGCGACTGCGGATCATCGCAAACAGCAAGTCCTGCAGCGGGTGGTCTTCGCGGAAGAAGGTGCGCCACATGGAAGCGAAATGCCGGATCTCGATCGGCGCACCCACTTCGTTGCAGAACGCATTCAATTCCACCGCAATGGCGGTAGTGCGGGCGGTGAGCCGCTCCTGAAGCGCTGGGCCGTGCTGCTTCATGTGTTGCAGAGATGCCTTGGCTGCAGCCAGGGTCAACGGATGGCGGACAAAAGTACCCGCAAAATAGGTGACGCCCACGGTCGGTACGGAGTCATCACCGTACTGCCAGTGGCCGCCATCTATCGCGTCCATGAATTCACGCTTGCCGGCAACCACGCCGATGGGATAACCGCCACCCACGACCTTGCCGTAGGTCGCCAGGTCAGCCTGTATACCGAACAGGTGCTGGGTACCGCCCGGGTGTGAACGGAAGCCGGTAATCACTTCGTCGAAGATCAGCACAGCGCCGGCCTCTTCGGTGATCTTGCGGACCTTTTTCAGGAATTCCACTGGCTGGAAATCCGGGCGACGACTCTGCACCGGCTCCACCAGCACGGCCGCGATTTCATGCGCACGGGCGCGGATCACTTCCAGCGCTTCTGGCGTGCCGTATTCCAGCACGATCACCGCTTACGACGTGTTGCGCAGGATTCCTGGCGCAGCAGGAACAGCACCCAGCTTCTTGGTGCCACGTACGATCACTTCATCGTTGATGCCATGGTAAGCACCGCTGAACAGCACCACTGGCCCGCGCCCGGTCACCGTGCGCGCAATGCGCATGGCACCCAGTACCGCTTCGGAACCGGTATTGCACAGCGCTGCACGATCATGGCCGGTCAATTCACAGAACAGCTTCGATACTTCACCAGCCAATGGATGCTGCGGACCTATTTCGTAGCCATGCTCCAGTTGGCGCTTGACTGCTTCGATCACGAAGTCCGGTTGCCAACCGAACAAACTGGTGCCGAAGCCGTTGAGCGCATCCACGTATTCGTTGCCATCGATATCCCACAGATGCGAACCCTTGGAGCGTTCGATGACGATCTGGTAGGCGATCTCCTTGGTCAGTGGACGAAAGCCGTTGACCACGCGCGGATCGGCCATATAGCCGCGATGTTCCTGGGTGTAGCGCTTGGAGCCGGGGGTGCGGTCTGTATAGCGCTTGATGAAGTCATCAAGATGCTGGTGTTGGTGTTCGCCAAGCGCCAGCCCACCACTGTTGTCGATGCGCGCGATGGCACCGAAGGCTTTTTTCACATCGTATTTGGTGTGTGCAAGGGCCGCGTCTTCATCCTGCACCGTGGACACCACTGGAGGCGCTGGTATGACCGCAGCCGAACCGGTAGCCGGCGGCTGGCTGGTGACGGCTGCATTGGGTGCAGGCATGGCGCTGGTGTTGCCTGCCAGCAGATTCAACTGCTGCGACATCAGCTGCATCTGCTGTTCAATGACCTGGCGCATGAAGTCGCCTGTACCGGTCGATGCTGTCAACGAAGCAGGCGCTGTCGCGATCATCGCGGGCGCTGGGGTCAGTGCTGGCGCGGCAGGTACAGCGATCTGCACTGTTTGTACCGGGTCAGCCGGAAGCTGTGAATCCAGCAGACCTGCCAAGCTCGACAGGCTGGAGCAATCCCCCATCAACTGGCGAAACGTGACCTTGACCGCGAACGTACGCTGCAGCTGCAACGCCACCTGCGTGAGCATCAGGCTGTCCAGTCCCAGCTCCATGAAATTCGCATCGGTGTCGGCATCGTCAAGATCGAAACCGGCCACATCCTCGAACACGTTCTTGAGCTCTGAAACAAGACGCGGCTTGCGGTCGATGGAGGGGATTGAAAGCGGCTGTGTCATCGGGGCGGTCGTCATGGCGTTGGGCATTGAGAAGGGTAAGGTCGTCACGTTCTGCACAGGCTCTGCATTTGCTGCCGAGCCGGTTGGGAACTTTGCGTATTCAGTCGGCAGGCGGGGAATGGCGTCGACCCAGTAGCGTTTACGCTCGAAAGGATAAGTGGGCAGTCGTAGACGACGACGCACACTGCGCTCGTCGAACACCGAGGGGTCAATCGACACGCCGCTGCTCCACATCTTTCCGTAGGCGGAACGAAGTTGCTGCATTTCACTCGCAGGCGCATCCGACATTGAAGCAATGGCCACTGCACCCTGCGTTTGCATACGGGGATTCTGGCGTGCAAGCGTGGTCAATGCGGTACGTGGCCCCACTTCAAGCAGCACACCGATCTTCCCTTCTAGTACTCGCTCAAGCGCACGCGCAAAACGGACAGGTTCGCGCAAGTGACGTGCCCAGTAATCAGGCGATGTCGCGGAATCTGCCTCCAGCCATTCCCCGGTCGCCGTGGAAACAATGGGCAATTGCGGAGGCGACAGCACCACAGCGGCGACTTCAGCACGGAAATCGTCAACCACCGGATCCATCATCGACGAATGGAAGGCATGCGAAGTATTAAGCACGCGGCAGGCGACGCCTTCGGCTTCCATGCGCGCCTGGAAAGCCGCGATGTGCGCAT
>JBDTZK010000201.1:0-4767 GCA_040005195.1 Pseudoxanthomonas sp. | reverse complement strand
TGGATTTTCTTGAAACCTACCAGCGCGAGTACGCACGCACCGAAGCGTTCTGCCTCCATGGCCATCAACGGTGCCGCACCGGACTGGATTGCGGCTGCATGCGACAGGGTGCGTGGCAGGATGCGTGCGAAATAGAAACGTGCGGTTTCAAGTTTGGATTGTTTGAACGATTCGGCATGCGTGGACGCATTCGCCGCCGCCACGCTGCGAGCCCACCAGTAGGCCAATACAACATAGCCGGAATAGAACAGGTAGTCGGTACTGGCGGCGCCGATCTCTTCGGGGTCGCCCGCGGCGCGTTGCAGGATGCCCTGGGTCAACAGGCCCCATTCCGTCGCTTTCTCGCGCAGGGGTACGATGAATTCGGCCAGCGCGGCATCGCCTTCGTGCTCCTTGGCAAACGACTCGATCTGCGCAAGAAAAATCTTCAGGCCCGCCGCTTTACTGGCTGCCGTCTTGCGCCCCATCAAATCGAGTGACTGGATGCCGGTCGTGCCTTCATACAGGGTGGTGATGCGTGCATCGCGTGCCAGTTGCTCCATGCCGTGCTCATGGATATACCCGTGGCCACCGAAGCATTGCAGCGCGTTGTAGGTGTTTTCGATACCCCATTCGGTCTGGCAGCCTTTCGCAATCGGCGTGAGGAAGCTGACCAGTACGTCGGCGGCCTCGCGCTCGGCCGCATCCTCGGCATGCTGTGCAATGTCGATCAGTGTGCCTGCATGCAGGGCCAGCAGGCGGCTGCCTTCCACCAACGACTTGACGGTCAGCAGCATGCGCCGCACATCGGGGTGGACGATGATCGGGTCGGCGGGTTTGTCCGGGAACTTGGCACCACTCAGCGACCGGGTCTGCAGCCGGTCAAGCGCATAACGCAATGCATTCTGGTACGCGCGTTCGGACAACCCGATACCTTGCAGGCCTACACCCAGGCGCGCGGTATTCATCATGGTGAACATCGCCTGCAGGCCCTTGTGCGGCTGGCCAACCAGATAGCCTTCGGCGCCATCGAAATTCATCACGCAGGTCACCGATCCCTTGATGCCCATCTTGTGTTCGATCGAACCGCAACGCAGTGCATTGCGCTCGCCCATGCTGCCATCGCGTGCCACCTTGAACTTGGGTGTGACGAACAGCGAGATGCCCTTCGCACCTGCGGGCGCACCAGGCAATTTGGCCAGGACCAGATGCACGATGTTTTCGGTCAGGTCGTGCTCGCCGGCGGTGATGAAAATCTTGGTGCCGCTGATGGCGTAACTGCCATCGACATTGGGTTCGGCGCGGGTCTTCAACAAGCCGAGGTCGGTGCCGCAGTGCGGTTCGGTCAGGCACATCGTGCCGGTCCAGCGTCCTTCGACGATCGGTTTGAGAAACGCTTCGCGCTGCCAGTCTTCGCCATGGTGCTTCAGTGCTTCCACCGCGCCATGCGAGAGCAGCGGGAAGTTGCCCCAGGCCAGATTGGCGGCATTGATCATTTCGTTCAACGGCACGCCGATCACATGTGGCAGGCCTTGGCCGCCATGTTCCGGTGCCGCGGTCAGGCCGGTCCAGCCGCCTTCCATGAACTGCGTGTACGCCTGCTGGAAACCCGGCGGCGTGGTGACTTCACCGGTGGTCTTGTCGAAGCTGCAGCCGATCTCGTCGCCCACACTGTTGAGCGGTGCCAACACGGTTTCGCTGAAGCGCGCGGCTTCGTCCAGCACTGCATCAATCACCTCGCGAGAGGCATCGCCATAACCGAGTTTCGCGAACAGGGCGTCGGCACCCAGTACGTCATACAACCCAAAGCGGATATCGGTCAGTGGGGCCTGGTAGGTACTCATGCGGTGTGTGTATCCGTGAAATGAAATGAGGGGAAGACCTGCAATCGATCCCGATGGATCGACTCAGCGCAGTACGCCGTCGAGACCCGGCACCGGGTTGAGGGTGTTGCGGGCGTCGATGTCGAAAGACCTGGATTTCTTTTTGTCGGGTATTGCCTGCAATTTGCCCTTCAGCGTGTAGCTCACCGAGCGGCGGCCTGCCAAGGCATCGGCCAGCACCATGCGCGCCTCGCTTGAGGGCTTGAAGGGCAGGGTCACCACATCCGCGGATTCGGGACCGATGGAGATGCCGGGCGTGCTTGCCAGGCTGCCGGCCGGCTGCTCGGACATCGTGATGGCAAGGTCGGCGCTTTCGAAGCGCATCGGGATGCTGCTGTAGTTCTGCAGGCGCAGGTCCACTGACCAGCTGCCGTCGGCTTTGACGGTCAATTGCTGGATGCTGGCGGCGGGTTCGGAGACGCGACGTACCGGGCCGCCGCTGCATGCAACCAGTGAAAGGGTAAACAACAACAGCGAAGCCCCGCGCAGAACAGGATTCATGCCCATCTCCGGATTGATCGAAGGGCAAGGATACTACGGCGTATGGGTTGGCCTTGAGGTCGGCCGCTAACGCAGTGGCGCCGCCATGATCAAAGGCCCCAGGTCATAGCCCATGGCCACGGCGCGTGCCTTGATCTTCTCGAACAGGGCCTTGTCCATGGCCGGCTCACGCGACAGGATCCACAGATAGTCCCGGCCAGGCTCACCCACCACGGCCCAGGTGTAGCCGGGATCCAGGTCGATTACCCAGTAGTCGGCCCACACAAAAGGCAGCCACGACAGCCAGTTAGGGGCGAATCGCACTTCAAGCCGGCCCGGATGGCCTTTGACCGGCCTGGCCAGGCCCTCGGCAACGCTGGTTTCGCCATCGGCCTTGCGGCAGGCATTGCGTACACCGATATGGCTATCGTCACGCAAGGTATAGGCCGCCGTGATGTCGCCCGTGCATTTGTCCTGGAACAACATCGGCAAGTGGGCGATTTCGTACCACTGGCCCGCATAACGGGAAATGTCGAGGGCCGGCACGGACGTGACCGGATTGGCCGCCATCGCCACCGGAGACACACAGGCCAGCAGCAAGAGCATGGCTTTCAGGCTACGCATTGGCAGGCTCCACGGCAGGAGCGCGCAGCTTATTTCGGTTGCAGTCGCCATGTGTGAAAGGGTTGTTGGGCGTCCAGCGACCCTTTTGCGCGCCTCAACCGTAGGTGCTGACCCGTTCAGGCAGGTTTTCACCGTTCTCCACTTCAACCCCGGTGGGCAGGCAGGAGTAGGTATGACGTGCTTCGGCGATGGTATTGGCGACTTCCAGGGCTGCGTTTTTTTCCGGGAACCAGAACACGGGCTTGCCGTTGTCCAGAAGTTTCCAGCCTTCGTAGGAGGGCTGCAGCATCAACAGGGAACGTTTCATCATCTACCCCAGTGACACGACTGCGATCCGACACCGCCGCCGTGGTTGGACCCATGCACTCTATTCCGTGTGCGCAATCGTCTTCCTGACCCATGCAGGGTGGCGGCTCAAGCCACGCAGAACAGTCGGGTGACGACGCGCGACAAGGTAGGGAAAGTCTGAGCGGGCGCGGTGCTGTTCGGGAAAAGGAAAAAGGCTCCTTGGTCAGGAGCCTTTGATTGCGTGCCCGATTGCCACGGTGTTGAAACGATGTGAGCAGTAATGGATTTTATTGCTGAGGCCAGAGACAGATCGGCCGATTCGTTTTGACTGATGCACCAGTATCTTTAGAGCGGGTCTTGATCCGCCATTGCCACAACCGAGTAGCCGGGTGCGAGCGTTGCAGTTGTCACGAACCATGATGCGGCTCCCGAACGGAACGCGGCGGGTCGAGACCCGTCCTACGGCAAAGCAGATGTCGATTGACCTGCCTTAAGCGCGTTACACCGCGGTCGGTAAAGCCACCTTTTGGTGCCCGCGAAGGCGTGCACGACGACTTGACTCTGGCGGTGACCTTGGCCGTGTATGGGCTGCAGCACGAAAGAATCGCAACAGTGAGTCCGCTGCGGCCGTGAGTATTCCGGCCGTCTGAGCGCATTACGCAACAAACAACTAGTCGGCAGTCCAATTATTCGTGGTGCGATCAAAAATGCGATTAGCCGACGAGGTGCCGCGGACTAGATGAACCCCGTTAATAGCGTCCGCTCTGTTCCTGTAACCTTCGGCTGAATCCGCAATTATGTCGCTGTGGTTAGCCGCAACTAGTTGCCAACGCCATTCGCCTTGCGCATCTTTATAGAGATTAAAGTACATGATCTATCTCTGATTTTAGACAGCGGCGCTGCCCAGTGCTTTCATTATGCCGATCCCAATAGCAACGAGGGCAGCTATTGCGGCGATCGTCGAAGCCAGCCATTTTAAAAGCGTTAGGGGAACACGCTCTATGGACAGACGCAGCTTTCCGAGCTCGGTCTCAAGCGTCTCTCTCGTAACCATGGTGGCTTTGATGACTGCGACATCTCGCTCAAGCTGAAAAATTCGGTCATCACCACCCCCGCCGCCCACTTTTCTACGGTCAAGTTCTGCCGTAACACCATCTCGGATGGCGGACTCAAAACCCTCTTTATGAGGATGGGAGATTGGAGTGGATTTAGGTGACGCCATTTTTTTGAGCTTCTATCCAGTCCCAAACCGCCGCGTCATGTAAACCGTAAAATTTATCCAAGCGAGAGATTATTAAAGTCAGCTGCATAGGATTATCGGCCACAAGCTGTTCGTACACTTTAGAGACTTGCGCTGACGCTGACACGACCAGCCAATCGCCCGAAGATAGCTGATAGGTATCGTCAGCTGAGAATGTTGCTTGGACACGCTTTGCTAGCTCGTCCGGATTCTCTGCTCCGAAAACAGCGTACACGTGCCGGGGGATTGGTTGCGCCGCGGCGCCTTTGGGGA
>JBDTZK010000200.1:0-4768 GCA_040005195.1 Pseudoxanthomonas sp. | reverse complement strand
GCTGGAGCGCACGGCCTTGCTGGCCATGTTGCTCGCCGCCACCGGCTTGTTCAGCCGCGCGGCCGCGGGCAGCACGGGCGCGTTGCTGGCCACGTCGATCCTTGCACTTGCCGGCATGGGCATCGGCAACATCGTGCTGCCGCCACTGGTGAAGCGCTATTTCCCCGATCGGGTGGGCACGGTCAGCACCGCCTACATCACCGTGTTGCAACTCGGCACAATACTGCCCGCGCTGATGGCGGTGCCGCTGGCGGCAGCGGCAGGGTGGTCGGTGTCGCTGGGCTCGTGGGGCGTGTTCGCGTTGGTGGCGGCGCTGCCCTGGATCGCGCTGCTGTGGGTGGAAAGGCGCAAAGGCGCTGCATTGGCGCGCACCCACGACCAAGCCGATGAAGCGCCGGAGCTTGCCGTGCCGGCCCATACCGGCAATGTCTGGCGCTCACCGGTGGCCTGGGGCATGGCACTGATGTTCGGCATGACCTCGTTGATCACCTACTCCATGTTTACCTGGTTGCCCAAGCTGCTGGGCGAAGCCGGTGGCAGCGCGGCGTTGGGCGGCGGCATGGTGGCGCTTTTTTCCACGCTGGGGCTGGCGTCGGCATTGACCATGCCGGCATTGGCGACGCGTGTGCGCAACCCCTTGTGGATCGTGCTCGCCTGCGTGGCGTTCTACCTTATGGCTTTCGCCGGACTGCTGCTGGCGCCGATGCGTTGGCCGCTGTTGTGGGTGGCGCTGCTGGGCATGGGGCCCAGCACCTTCCCGCTGGCATTGACCATGATCAACCTGCGCACGCGCACGCCGGCAGGCTCGGCGACCCTGTCCGGCTTCATGCAGGGCATGGGTTACAGCCTGTCCTGCGCGGGACCATTCCTGTTCGGCTGGCTGCACTCGCTTACCAACGGCTGGCTGTGGCCGTTCGCTTTACTCACCGTGTGCCTGTCGATTCTGTTGCTTGGTGCTTACCTGGTCAGCAAGCCACGGATGCTGGAAGACACCTGGTAGCCAGTGCAGATAGCGTCAAGATTACCGGGCGCTAAAACATGCGGACAGTGGCTTGCTTCTCAGGGAATATTGCGCGTCTGACCCTCGCCCCGCACCACGAAACGCTCGATGGTCAATGCTTCCAGGCCCATCGGGCCGTACGAATGCAGCCGCGTGGTGGAGATGCCGATTTCCGCACCCAGGCCCAGTTCACCGCCATCGGAGAATCGTGAAGATGCATTCACCATCACCACGGCTGAGCGCAGCGATTGCACGAATTTTTCTGCACTCGCTTCATCGCGCGTGGCGATCACTTCAGTGTGGTCCGAACCATATTGGCGGATATGTGCAATCGCTTCGTCGAGGCTGTCGACCACTCGCACGGCCAGGATCAGGTCCAGGAACTCTGCTTCGTAATCTGCCCCGGTCGCTGCCGTGCCCGCTGCCATCAGCGCCAGGCTGCGCGCGTCGCCACGCAATTCCACCTTGCGCGCCACCATCTCGCGCGCCGCACGCGGCAGGAATGCGCCAGCGATGCTTTCATGCACCAGCAATGTCTCCAGGGAGTTGCACGCGCTGGGTCGCGAAACCTTGCCGTCCACCAGCAGGCGCAACGCGAGGTCGATATCGGCGCTGGCATCGACGAACAGATGGCAGACCCCCTTGTAATGCTTGATCACAGGCACGCGCGCGTGCTCGGCGACGAAACGGATCAGCCCCTCACCGCCCAGCGGGATGGCCAAATCCACGATATCGGTGAGCTGCAGCAACGCCAGCATCGTTTCGCGACTCAGGTCAGTCACCAGGGTCAGCGCCGCATCCGACAATCCGGCTTCGCGCAAGGCGCGCTTGAGTGAGGCCGCGATGGCCGTATTCGAATGCAGGGCTTCCGAGCCGCCACGCAGAATCACGCCGTTGCCCGCCTTGATGCAGAGTGCCGCGGCATCGGCAGTAACGTTGGGACGCGCTTCGTAGATCATCGCGATCACACCCAGCGGCACGCGCACGCGTTCGACCTGGATGCCGTTGGGGCGCGTGTCGCAACGGGTGACCTGGCCAACCGGATCGGGAAGGCCGGCCACTTCGCGCAAGGCATTGCCAATACCGGAAAGACCTGCGGCATCCAGTTTCAGCCGGTCCAACATGGCGCCGGAGATTCCTTTTTCCTGCGCGGCAGCCAGGTCACGTGCATTGGCTTCCAGGATGACGCTCGGTTCGTGCTCCAGGGCCGCTGCCATGGCCAGCAGAAGCGCGGTCTTGGCCGCGCTGGATAACGCGGCCACCTGCGCGGCGGCAGCGCGGCATTGCAGGGCAAGATCTTTGATGTCGGTCATGTATCCATCCAGTAAGCGCATTGACAGGAAAACCGCAGGATCGGGCCATGCCCACGATGCGTCGGCCTTGGCGTGACCGGAGCATCGCGGCAAAGCCCGTGTCTACACGGGAGGGAGCCCATTGAACGACAGCAAGACAAGGTCGTCGCGGTGAATCACGTTCTCGCCATAGTTGTAACCGAGTATCGATTCGATCGCGCGCGAGTGGCTGCGTGCGATGCGACGGATATCCACGGCCGAATACTGGCTGACACCACGCGCAATCGATTCGTCACCCGCCTCGTCGCGCCGCCGTACTTCGACCATGTCACCGCGACGGAAATCACCTTCCGCCGTCACCACGCCGCCGGGAAGCAGAGACGCGCCCTTGTGGCCCATGGCGCGTGCGGCGCCGCTGTCGACGATCACCGCGCCCGCTTCCAGTGGCACATTGCGCAACCAGTATTTGCGCGCCGCCATGCGGTTCAAGGAGGGCCGGAAGCGCGTGCCCTGGAAACGGTCCTGCGCCAATCCGCGCACGGTCTCAGCACGGGTGCCATTGAACAGGAACGTCTCGATACCGGCGGCCGCCGCCTTGGCGGCCGCCTCCAGCTTGGTACGCATGCCGCCGGTGCCACTGCTGCTGCCGGCGTCGCCGGCCATGGCAAAGAACTCGGGCGTCAGCGCCTCCACGTCTTCGATAGGTTTCGCATCCACATTGATTCGCGGGTTCGACGTGTAGAACCCATCGATATCGGTGGCGATAAACAAGGCATCCGCGTCGACCAACGCCGCAATCACCGCCGCCAGGTTGTCGTTGTCGCCCAGCTTCAATTCATCGACCGAAACCGTGTCGTTCTCGTTGATCACCGGCAGCGCGCCGAGCGCCAGCAATTCGTTCAAGGTCGCGCGCGCATTCAGATAGCGACGGCGGTTACGCAGGTCATCGTGGGTCAGCAGCACCTGTGCGACCGGTCGCTCGAAGAACCGCTGCCACAGCCCGATCAGTTGCGCCTGACCCAGGGCAGCCAATGCCTGTCTTTCCGCCATGGCGGCGCCCGTGCTGGCCTTGCGATGGACCACTGCCCTGCCGGCCGCCACTGCACCGGAGGACACGATGATCACTTCGCGTCCTGCTGCCAGGCTGCTGGAAACAAACTGTGCCAATCCCAATGCATGACGTGGGCTGAGGCCCTCGCCCTCTGCTGCCAGCAAACTGCTGCCGACCTTGAGCACAGCACGACGCCACGTGGGTAGTGCCTGTTGCGTGAAGGCGGATTCGGTTGGGCTCATGTCATCGGCTCAGCGGGTATTCCATTCGTACACGGTCAACACGGAAGCATCGGAAGTGACCAGCGGATCAACAGCGACCAACGCTTGCGCCTCTTGCAGGGACCCGACCTGCAACAGGTACGCGCCGCCAGTCCCGTCACTGAATCCTCCTGTCATTTCCAACTTGCCTTCGGCACGCAGCGCATCCAGAAAGGCAAGATGTGGCGCCACCACGTCATCGCTGAAATGTGGCTTGCGCATGGCGATGACCAGATAGCGTTTGGTTGCAGGCAGTAAAGACATCAAAGGCAGCCTCGCAAGAGCGATATGAGTGGTGGATCAACGAAAAATGGAGCGGCACTGCCTTGCATGTAGTGGCGACTCATGTCGCTCCTACGAGCCGCCCAACGACTTCTCGCCCAACGAGTGCCAGCGCGCGCGTAGCAGTTCCAGACGCAAATCTGCGGCGGCACCGGGTGATACGCGCGCCGCCAGACTGGACTCGGGGGTGCGTCCTTCGCCTGCCTGGTCGGCGGAAGCCGCGGCGGCGCGGTAGGCCTCGCGGAACGGCACGCCTGCGGCAGCCTGTTCCACTGCCACGTCGGTAGCGTACATGCCCGAATCCATTGCCCCACGCATGCGCTCTTCCCGCCACTCCAGGTTGGCCAACAGGTCCGGCAACAATTCCAGCGCCGACAGTCCGCGCCCGAAGCCATGGAAAATCGCGCCTTTGCTGCTTTGCAGGTCGCGGTGGTAGCCCGAGGGAAGCGAGAGCAGTTGCTCGATCTCCGTACGTGCTGCGGCCACGCTGGCGTGGGTGGCGCGCATCAGCTCGATCACATCCGGGTTGCGCTTGTTGGGCATGATCGAGCTGCCGGTGGTGTACTGCGCAGGCAATGCAACAAAGCCGAACTCCGCACTGGTGAACAGCGACAGGTCCCAGGCCAGGCGACGCAGGTCGAGGGTCGCGCTGCCCAGCGCCTCAAGCGCGGCCATCTCGAACTTGCCGCGCGACAACTGTGCATAAATGGGGCTGACCTGCAGGCGCGCGAAATGCAACGCGTGGGTCGTGTGGTCGCGGTCCAGCGGCAGGTTGACGCCATAGCCCGCCGCCGTGCCCAGCGGATTGGCGTCTATCAACCGATGCGTGTCATCGGCACGCACGGCGTTGTCGATGAAGGCTTCCGCCCAACCCGCCCACCAC
>JBDTZK010000199.1:0-4783 GCA_040005195.1 Pseudoxanthomonas sp. | reverse complement strand
ACCCTGCTCAGGCGCCAACTCGGCGGCGCGTTTGTAATGGACGCCAGACTCGGCAAGCTCGCCCCGCTCTCCGTTGATCACCGCCATCAGGGTATGCCCGTCTACAGAGTCAGGATCGGCTTTCAAGGCTGCCCGGGCCTCACGCTCGGCGGCGACCAGATCGCCCGAACGCAGGCGTTGCGAAGCAAGGCTCAGTCGGTCCTGTACCGCAAGACGCTTACGCGTCGCCTCACTGTCGGAGACGCTGTAATCACCGACGCGATCACCGGACGCGGGAATCTCACGCGAGGTCTTGAACGGCATTTTGGAACAGCCGACCAGCAGCACGATTGCTGCACACAGCAGCAAGCACAGGCTACGCGGCTGCATCATCAATCCCCTGCGACTGCAAATGCAGCTTGAACTCGGCTTGGCGGCGTGTACGGTCAACCACCTGCCCCTTCAACTGGCCACAGGCGGCGTCAATGTCATCGCCACGGGTACGCCGGACCATCGTCAGCACCTGCGAGTCCAGAAGGATCTTCTGGAACGCACGGATATCGGAATCGGTGCTGCGCTCGTAACGCGTACCCGGGAACGGATTGAAGGGGATCAGGTTGACCTTGCCCGCATCCTTGGACTGCACAGTGTTGTCGAACTGACGCATCAACCGGGCCAGCTCACGCGCATGCTGCGGCTGGTCGTTGACCCCACGCATCATGGTGTACTCAAAAGTTACCGAGTCACGTTTCTTGTTGGCCTGCACGTAACGCGCACAGGCGGCCATGAGCTCTGCAATGGGGTATTTCTTGTTGAGCGGAACCAGTTCTGTACGCAACTCATCATTGGCCGCATGCAATGACACCGCCAGCGAAACATCTGACTCGACCGAAAGACGGTCGATCATAGGCACCATGCCGGCGGTCGAAAGCGTCACGCGCTTGTTGGCCAGCCCATAACCCAGGTCGTCGCGCATGACGCTCATGGCGCGGACCACGTTATCGAAATTCATGAGCGGTTCGCCCATGCCCATCATCACCACATTGGTGAGTTTACGCTGCAGGTGCGGGATATTTCCCAGATGGCGGGCTGCAACCCACACCTGGCCGATGATCTCGGCGGTGGACAGATTGCGATTGAAACCCTGCGTGGCGGTCGAGCAGAACTGGCAATTCAGCGCACAACCGACCTGCGACGATACGCAAAGCGTGCCGCGACCTTTGTCCGGAATGAACACTGCTTCGATTGCATTCTTGCCGTCCATACCGAGCAACCACTTGTGAGTGCCGTCGGTAGAAGGTTTTTCAAACTGTATCTGTGGAACCAGGACCTCGGCATGCTGCTGCAGCTTTGCGCGCAGCCCCTTGCCGAGGTCCGTCATGGCATTGAAATCGGTGACATAACGGTGATGGATCCACTTCATCACCTGGTGGGCCCGATAGCGTTGTTCGCCGAGCGTGTCGGCGAAAAAACACTCCAGACCCTCGCGATCGAGGTTGAGAAGGTTCTGCTTCTTGGCGACCTCGTTCACGGCATCAACTCAGCGCGAGACGACTTCGGTAGCGGCAAAGAAATAGGCGATCTCGATCGCGCCATTCTCGACCGAATCCGAACCATGCGCCGCGTTGGCGTCGATCGAATCAGCAAAGTCTGCACGGATCGTGCCTGCAGCCGCTTCCTTCGGATTGGTCGCGCCCAGCAACTCACGATGCAGCGCGACAGCGTTCTCGCCTTCGAGCGCCTGGATCATCACCGGGCCGGAGATCATGAAATCAACCAACGCATTGAAGAACGGACGTTCGCGGTGCACGGCATAAAAACCTTCCGCTTCACGACGCGATAACTGCTTGTACTTGGCGGCAACGACCTTGAGGCCGGCCTTTTCGAAGCGCGAATAGATTTCGCCAATAACGTTCTTGGCGACGGCATCGGGCTTTACGATTGAGAGGGTGCGCTCCAGCGCCATGGATTTTCTCCGTTGGGTGGGCCACTGCAGACCCGAGGTTAACATGAAAAACCCGCGTCGAAACGAGGGCTTAGAGGAAATTGCGTAGTGCAATTCTAACGTAGTAGACCGGAAATGTGCAGTTGCGGCATGTGATTTGCTGCGACGCAGCATGACTTGGCGCCACCTATCCCCCAGTATCAAACAAGCGTTTGATTCGTTGAGGACCGCATGGCCAACACCACCCATTTCTCTACCAAGGACCGAATCCTCGGGGCGGCGGAAGAACTTTTCGCCCAGCACGGATTCGCAGGTACCTCCCTGCGTCAGGTCACCACCCGTGCCGACGTGAATATTGCCGCAGTCAATTACCACTTCGGCTCGAAGGAGAACCTGGTCAACGAGGTATTCCGCCGGCGCATGGACGACATGACGGCGTTGCGCCTCAGCCAGCTGAAAATCGCCTTGGAACAACATCCCGGTGAACTGCAGCCGGTACTGGCTGCTTTCGTGGAGCCAGCACTGGCGCTGTCGCAGGACCGAAATGGGGGAGGCGCGTTCGTACGGGTCGTGGCGCGCGCGTATGCCGAGAAGAATGACGGCCTTCGCAAGTTCCTGTCCGACCATTACGGCCATGTGCTGCGGGAGTTCGGTAAGGCAATTGCGCTGTGTGTGCCAGGCCTGAGCAAGGAAGCGCTTTACTGGCGGTTGGATTTTCTGGCCGGCGCGTTGACCTATGCGATGGCGGATTTCGGCCTTATCAAGCGCCCATCCGATGTCACAGAAGCAGCGCATCGTGAGCGTGCCGCACGTGAACTCATCTCTTTTGCAGAGGCTGGCATTCGTGCCGGCCAGTAAAATTTTTACCTAATTAAACAAGGGCTTATGAATCATGTCTAAGAAGTTGCTTGTACGTAAGGCTGCCGTGCTCGGCGCTGGCGTGATGGGTGCGCAGATAGCGGCACATCTGACCAATGCGGGTGTCGACACAGTACTGTTCGACTTGCCTGCGAAAGAAGGAAATCCGGATGGCATCGTTCAAAAAGCGATTGCCAACCTCGCCAAACTGAGCCCTGCCCCGCTGGCCAGCAAGTCGTTGGCCGATGCCATCACACCTGCCAATTACGGCACTGCAGATGACAGCAGCGGGCTGGAACAACTGCGAGGCTGTGACCTGATCATTGAAGCCATTGCCGAGCGCATGGACTGGAAGCAGGATCTCTACAAGAAGATTGCGCCATTCGTGGCCGATCACGCGGTACTGGCCAGCAATACCTCCGGCCTGGGTATCAACGCCCTGTCGGACGTACTGCCAGAACAGCTGCGTCATCGCTTCTGCGGAGTGCATTTCTTCAACCCGCCGCGTTACATGCACTTGGCCGAACTGATCCCGACCAAAGTCACTGACAGCGTTGTGCTCGAGGGCCTGGAAGCATTCCTCGTCACTACCCTGGGCAAGGGCGTCGTGCGCGCCAAGGACACCCCGAACTTCATCGGCAACCGGATTGGCGTGTTCTCGATCCTGGCCAGCATCCACCACACGGCCGAGTTTGGCCTGGGTTTCGATGAGGTCGATGCCATCACTGGCCCGTTGATCGGTCGCCCCAAGTCGGCGACCTACCGTACTTCCGATGTGGTCGGCCTGGATACGATGGCACACGTCATCAAGACCATGGGCGACACCCTGCCCGATGACCCGTGGCATGCGTATTTTTCTTCACCGAAGTGGTTACAGGGCCTGATAGCCAAGGGTGCACTGGGCCAGAAAACCGGCGCCGGCATCTTCCGCAAGGTCGGCAAGGATATCGTGGTCCTGGACCTGAAGACCCAGGACTATCGCGCTTCGACCGGCATCGCTGCACCCGAGGTCGTCGAGATCCTGAAAATGAAAAACCCGGCGGAGAAGTTCGCCAAGCTGCGTGAAAGCCAGCATCCGCAGGCGCAGTTCCTGTGGGCCAGCTTCCGTGACCTGTTCCACTACAGCGCCTACCATCTGGCTGATATCGCTGAAACCGCGCGTGACGTGGACCTCGCCATCCGCTGGGGTTACGGCTGGTCACTGGGCCCGTTCGAAACCTGGCAGGCCGCAGGCTGGAAGCAGGTCGCCCAATGGATCGCCGACGACATCGTTGCCGGCAAGGCAATAAGCGATGCGCCATTGCCGAACTGGGTGTTCGATGGGCGCGAAGGTGTGCATGCCGCCGAGGGAAGCTTCAGCCCGGCGAAGAATGCCAAGTTGCCGCGCTCCACACTGCCCGTCTACCAGCGCCAGCGTTTCCCCGATCCATTGCTGGGTGAAACCTTCACGGCGGGCGAGACCGTATTCGAGAACGATGGCGTGCGCATGTGGACCGATGGCGACGGCATCGCCGTGGTCGGCTTCAAGACCAAGATGAACACCGTCAACGACCACGTGCTCAATGGCCTGCAGGAATCCATTGGCCGCGCCGAACAGGACTTCAAGGGCCTGGTGCTCTGGCAGAACAGCGAGCCGTTCTCGGCCGGCGCCGATCTTGCCGGCGCGGTAGGACTGCTGCAGGCCGGCAACGTAGCTGGATTCGAGGCGATGGTGGCCAACTTCCAGGCCACCAGCCAGCGCATCAAGTACTCACTGGTTCCCGTGGTTGCCGCCGTACGTGGCCTGGCATTGGGTGGTGGCTGCGAATTTCCGATGCACAGCGCCAGGACCGTGGCCAGCCTTGAAAGCTACATGGGTCTGGTGGAAGCGGGCGTGGGCCTGTTGCCTGCGGGCGGCGGCCTGAAGGAAATCGCGGTGCGCGCCTCGCAGGCAGCCGGTCCGGACGGCGATGTATTCGCCGAGCTGAAGAAGACCTTCGAGACCGTCGCGATGGCCAAGGT
>JBDTZK010000198.1:0-4797 GCA_040005195.1 Pseudoxanthomonas sp. | reverse complement strand
CATCGAACTGCCGCGCAACACCCGCGACCAGAGCATCAGCCCCGCCCTGAACCACGTGCTTTTTGACAAAGATGAAGGGTCGGAACGCCGCCGCGCTGCCGTCGATCAACTACAGGTGGGTGACCTGATCTACATCCCCGGCCACGTGATGATGATGATCGGACGCATCGACGGTGCGCCCTACGTCATCCACGATACCAGTGGCGGCGCCTACCTGGGATCGGATGGAAAGCTGAAGTCCCTGTATCTCAATGGGGTTTCGGTCACGCCTTTGTTGCCCTTGCAGTTCAATGAAACCCAGACCTATGTCGACCGCATCACCAGCATTGTCCGAATCCGCACCTGAGCGGCCCACAGCAGAAGAATGGAATCCATGAAGATCACTGACATCAAGTTCGGCATATTGCGTGTGCCCCTCAAGACCCCATTCAAGACTGCCTTGCGTACGGTTGAACGCGTCGAGGACATCGTGATCATGGTGCATACCGACACCGGGCATATCGGCTACGGCGAAGCACCGGCGACGGCGGTAATCACGGGTGACACGCATGGCTCCATCGTCGATGCGATCCGCCACTACATTTCGCCGCGTCTGATTGGTGAAGAAATCGCCAACCTCAACCGGCTGACCCAGTTGGTGCAGAGCGCGATGGAAAGGAATACCAGTGCCAAGGCCGCAGTGGAGATCGCGCTATACGATCTGTTCGGCCAGCTTTATGGGGCACCCCTGTACAAACTGTTGGGCGGTGGCGACCCGGTCATTACCACCGACATCACCATCAGCGTCGACTACATCGACAAAATGGTGTCCGATTCCCTGGAGGCGGTGAATCGGGGTTTTGAATCGCTGAAGATCAAGGTCGGCAAGGACATCGGCGTGGACATCGAGCGGGTCAAGGCGATCTACGCGGCAGTGGAAGGCCGCGCATTGCTTCGGCTGGATGCCAACCAGGGCTGGACTGCCAAGCAGGCGGTCTATGCACTGCATGCGCTGGAAGATGCGGGCGTGGTTCTGGAACTGGTGGAGCAGCCGGTCAAGGCCCATGACCTGGAAGGCATGCGCTACGTTACCGAACGCGTGCACGCGCCGATCATGGCGGACGAAAGCGTGTTCGGACCGATGGAGGTCGTCGAGCTGATCCGCATGCGCGCCGCCGACATCATCAACATCAAGCTGATGAAGACCGGCGGCATTTCCAATGCAATCCGCATCGCCGATATCGCAGCGCTGCATGGCGTCGACTGCATGATCGGCTGCATGCTGGAAAGCAGCATCAGCGTGGCTGCCGCCGTCCACGTGGCCGTCGCCAAGTCCAACGCGATCACCAAGGTCGACCTGGACGGGCCCTCTTTGTGCATCTTCAACCCGGTCGAAGGTGGCGTCACCTTCAATGAATCGGAAATCACCGTGAGCGATGCGCCAGGTTTGGGTATTCGCGAGATCCGTGGCCTAGAACCCCTAGTCCATTGACATGGCGCCGCTGATCAAGATCCGTTCCGAACGCGACCAGATGTCGGCAATCGAACGACGTATCGCGGACTTCATCCTCGAGAACTCGCAACTGCTGCGTGACTATTCCTCGCAGCAACTGGCAAGCGCCCTGGGCATCAGCCAGTCCAGCGTGGTCAAGTTCAGCCAGAAGCTCGGCTTCAAGGGCTACCCGGACCTCAAGTATTCGATCGGAGAAGCGGCGGCGCGCCATGGCAACGGCCAGCCCGTCGTACTGGCGGAAGCAGTTGAAGCAGCCGACGGTTACGCCCGTCTGCAGTCCGACCTGCGCCGAAGCAAGGCGGCTGCCGATGAGGAAACCAGCCTTATCAATCCCCGCGAAAAGGTCGAGCCGATCATTGCCATGATCGATCAGGCCGACAAGGTGTTCGTCTGCGGACTGGGCGATGACGGGTTGTTCGCGCGTGAGTTCGCCATGCGGCTTTCGTTGCTCGGAATGCTTACCATCCAGCACGCCGACCCGATCCTGTTGATGTCCAACCTGTCGGCAGCCAGGCCCAACGATGTGCTGCTGATGGTGTCCGAGTTCGGCAAGATGGCTGTGATCTCGCAGTTGAGCCGTCAGTTCCAGGCCTGCGAGGGTAAAGTCGTCTCGATTACCCGCAACACGTCCAACCCGTTACGGGCGCACGCCGATGCATCGTTATTGGTCTCAGCGCATGATCCTGCACCGCACGTGGAGCAACTCCTGTACCGTTCTTCGCTGCAATCGCTGCTCGACTTCGTGTTCGTGTTGCTGTGCCAACACAATCCCGACCGGTTCCGGCAGTTGAACATCAATCTTGAACGCGTCCAGCACATGCTGGATTCTTGATGCCAGGAGTTCCCATGCCTTCCACGCTGCACACATGCCTTTCCCGTTTGCGTTTTTCAGGCGCTCTGGCGCTGGTTCTGCTGTCGGCCTGCGCTACGACGTCCAGAACTCCATCGCTCTCACCGCTGGATGGAGCACAGCAGGTAGTGCTGGTGGTGACCGACGATTGGGAGGCCACCACGGGCACGCTGCAACGCTTCGAGAGGCAGGACGGCCGGTGGCACGCCGCCGGTACGGCAGCACCCATCGCAGTGGGCCGCAACGGCACCGCGTGGGGTACAGGGCTGCACCCCACGCAATCGCAGGACCCGCAGAAACGCGAAGGCGATGGCCGCGCACCCGCAGGCATCTTTGCGCTGGGTGATGCCTTCGGCTACGCCGATAAAAATGCCACCCACATGCCGTATCGCGCCATGCAGGCCAGCCACTACTGTATGGACGTGCCGGCGTCGCCGCACTACAACCAGATCATCGATACACGCCAAGCCGGAGAAGACGCCGCCAAGGGTTCCACCGAACCGATGCGCCTGGACCTGAGCAACAACGGTGATCCCCGCTATCGTGAAGGGCTGGTCATTGGCCACAACACGGCCGCCGTGCCGAACGCGGGCAGTTGCATCTTTGCGCACCTGTGGCGCACGCCCGGTGAACCCACCGCCGGCTGCACCGCCATGGCGCCGGATACGATGGACGCGCTGCTTGCCTGGCTGCAGCCGCAACAACACCCGGTCTTCGTATTGCTGCCGCGCGCCGAATACAGGCGCTTGCAGCGCGAGTGGAAATTGCCGGAAATGGAGAACACACCATGAGGTGGCCGGGCGCGACTGCGCGGGTATTGCTGGGATTGGCCTCAGGCGCACTGGTCGGCCTGTCACTCGCCCATTGGTCGCCAGGCAGTGCCGCCACTGCGGTCGCTATCGCACAGCCCGTCGGCAAGCTCTGGTTGAGCGGCTTGCAGATGACCGTCGTGCCGCTGGTGCTGACACTGGTCATCCTGGGTGTCGCTACCGCAAGTGACGCGGCCGCGTCAGGGCGGGTCGCACGCCGTGCCATGGTCGTGTTCATCAGCCTGCTGTCGTTGTTTGCCGTATATGCGGCCATCGTGGCGCCGCTGGTACTGTCGGTCATGCCACCCAGCCCGGCACTGACTGCCACGTTGCACGCAAGCCTGTCGGCGGTCGGCGACATCAAGACACCGGCACTGGCGGACTGGATCAGTTCAATCATCCCCAGCAACGCCATCCAGGCCGCCGCGCAGGGCGCCATGCTGCCCGTGGTGGTGTTCGCGCTGTTCTTCGGCTTTGCTCTTACACGAGTGCACGAAGATCGCCGCACCCAGATCATCGCGTTCTGTCATGGCGTCGCCGACACCATGATCGTGATCGTGCGCTGGATGCTGCTGGCCGCGCCGATTGGCGTGTTCGCGCTGGTGCTGTCGGTCTGCGCGCAGGCAGGCATTGGCGTGATCGGCGCACTGGTGGGCTACATCGCCCTGCAATGCGGCATGTATCTCGGCGCCACGCTGATCTGCTACGTACTGGTCGCGGTATTCGCACGCACCTCACCGATGGCGTTTGCCAAGGCGATCCTGCCCGCGCAGGTCGTCGCTGCGAGTACCCAGTCCTCGCTCGCCTCACTGCCGGCGATGGTGGAAAGCTCGCGCTTCCGCTTGGGGCATCCGCGCGCGGTCGCTGCGCTGGTGCTGCCGATGGCCGTCACCCTGTTCCGCATCACCAGCCCCATCCAGTACATCGTGGCGGCCTGCTTTGTGGCCTGGGCCTATGGCATCGAACTGAGCGCAGTGACCCTGGCGGCAGGCGCCGCCTTGTCGGTGGTGATCAGCCTGGGCTCGATCGGCCTGCCCGGCCAGGTGAGTTTCATGGCCACAGTGATGCCGGTGACGCAGTCGATGGGCCTGCCCATCGAACCACTGGGACTGCTGCTGGCGGTCGATACCATCCCCGACGTATTTGCCACCACCGGCAATGTCACCGGTGACCTGACGGCCACCAGCATTGTGGCCCGGCAATCCCCCGACGCACTGGATGCCGAACCGGACACGGCCACGGCCACGCCGGAAGTCTGACTGTGGTCAAGTGCAGATGATCTTGCCGCGTCCGCGGCGACATTGCCCAAGCATTGCGTAATTGGCCATTGGCCTGAACTTCATCGACGCGCGTCCATTGACGCGCAAGCGGCGAACTGTGCCTGCTGCCCTGCATGGCAGACAAATGCAGACAAAGACGATTCCTGAAAACAACTCAGGCCCGCCGAAGCGAGCCTGAGTTGTTGAATCGTGGCGTCCCCAGGGGGATTCGAACCCCCGTGTCCACCGTGAAAGGGTGGTGTCCTAGGCCTCTAGACGATGGGGACGCAGTGAAACTTGTTTCCCTACCCCGAACGGCCTAATGCCGGGATATTGGTGGAGCCAGGCGGGATCGAACCGCCGACCTCCTGCATGCCATGCAGGCGC
>JBDTZK010000197.1:0-4809 GCA_040005195.1 Pseudoxanthomonas sp. | reverse complement strand
ACCTTGCGGCTGAAAGCAACCTCACGCAGGATGCTGGCGCGGTCGACCACGCTGGTGGCCACGGCAGTGCCTTCCATCAGTGGCGCGATGATGTTGCGCTCCTCCACCAGGATGGTGGTCGAAGAGGTGTATTTCTTCGGCAGCAGCATGCCGATCACCAGAGCGATCAGCGAGATGAGGGCGAAGATGGTTGCCACCATCACGGCCTTGCGCCGGAATTCCTTGTTCAACACGGGCAGGATCGAGAAGGCCGAGGCGCTCTCTTCAGGCGCCTGCCAGTTGGCGGAGGCATTGCTCATAGAATGCGTTCCGGGACCGTGATTACGTCGCCGGGCGCAACGTCAAAGTTGGTGGACAGGTCGCCGCGCTTGAGGATGCGCTCCAGTTCGACCGCATAAGGCTTGGTCGTGCCACCTGTCTTGCGGTACAGGTTGGATCGGGCGGGTGCGGCGAACTCAGTCACGCCACCGGCTGCCAGTACGGCATCCAGCACGGTCATCCCCGGGCGGTAGGGAATGGATACCGGCTGCCGGACGGCGCCCGTCACGCGCACACGCGACAGGTATTCGTGGCTGCGCAGGTCGGTCAGGATGACGGCCACCTGCGGGTCGCGCACGAACGTGGCCAGCTTCTGCTGGATGTCGGCGGACACCTGGGAGGGCGTGAGCCCCCCGGCCGCTACG
Source organism: Pseudoxanthomonas sp. (assembly GCA_040005195.1). GTDB lineage: Bacteria > Pseudomonadota > Gammaproteobacteria > Xanthomonadales > Xanthomonadaceae > Pseudoxanthomonas_A. The sequence goes on along the minus strand of JBDTZK010000197.1, from coordinate 4,126 downwards.
TCACCAATCAGCGGCACCGAAATCATGCCGTCGGGCCGCACCGGCACCGTGATGCCGAGTTCGGGGTTGCGCCATACGGAAACCTGAACGATATCGTCCACGCCGATCTTGTAGGCGGAAACGGTCGTGGGGGCACTGTCTGGTATCGCCGATGACTGTGCCTGGGCCTCAACGGCCAGCAACAGTGACAAGCCCATGCCCGCGAGGGCGGTGATGACGCGCAACATATTCGGATTTCCCCTGTTCGGAATACACACTAGAACGCCAGATGCGCCTGTTTCAGGCCAATCATTGCGTTTAATTTCATCTCACTTGCCGTAGAACCCGGTATACCAGTCCACGAACCGCTTCACGCCGGTCTCGATGGAGGTCGAGGGCGAGTAGTCGGTGTCACGACGCAGCGCTTCGACATCGGCATAGGTATCGGGCACGTCGCCAGGTTGCAGCGGCAACAGATTGCGCAGGGCTTTCTTCCCAAGGCAATCCTCCAACACCTCGATATAGCGCAGCAGCTGCACCGGCTGATGGTTGCCGATGTTGTAGACGCGATACGGCGCAGTAGAGCTGGCAGGCGTCGGATTCATCGGGTCATACGTCGCGTCAGGTCCCGGCACCCGGTCCAGGGTGCGGATCACGCCTTCGACGATGTCGTCGACATAGGTGAAGTCGCGGGTATGGTGGCCGTGGTTGAACACGTCGATCGGTTCGCCTGCCAGGATCTTCTTGGTGAACAGGAACAGCGCCATGTCCGGACGGCCCCACGGGCCGTAGACGGTGAAGAAGCGCAGGCCGGTAGTCGGCAGGCCGAACAGGTGGCTGTAGGTGTGGGCCATCAGTTCGTTGGCCTTCTTGGTCGCCGCATACATGCTGACCGGGTGGTCGACGCTGTCTTCCACCGAAAAAGGCAGCTTGCGGTTGGCGCCATAGACCGAACTGGACGAGGCGTACACCAGGTGTTCGATACCGCGGTGGCGACAGGCTTCCAGGATGTTGAGGAAACCCACGATGTTGCTGTCGATGTACGCCTGCGGGTTTTCCAGTGAATAACGCACCCCGGCCTGTGCCGCCAGGTTGACGACGCGCTGTGGCTTGAACTCGTCGAACGCCGCTTCCAGGGCCGGCTTGTCTTCCAGTGATCCTTTCACGAAGCTGAAGCCCTCCTGCGGCAGCAGTTTGGCCAGTCGCGCTTCTTTCAGCGCGGGGTCGTAGTAGTCATTGAGATTGTCGAAGCCCAGTACCGTGTCGCCACGCGCGAGCAGGCGGTCGGTCAGGGTCGAGCCGATGAAGCCGGCGGCGCCGGTTACCAATACGCGCATGTGTTGTCCTTTGGATTGCTTGTGGCCTGTGGGTGGGGCCGGATGCCTTACAGGCAGTCGTCGACGCTGGCACGCGGCAGCGCGCGCTTGACGTCGAACAACACTGCGCCGGGCTTGCCGAATGCACGCATGCCTTCCGCGCCCAGTTCGATGAACTGGTGGTGCGACACCGCCAGGATGATCGCGTCGTAGGCACCTGCAGCGGGCTTCTCGACCAGATCCACGCCATATTCTTCATGTGCCTCGTCAGCACTGACCCAAGGATCATGGATGTGCACGTTGGCGTTGTAGCTGCGCAGTTCGGCGACGATATCAACCACCTTGGTGTTGCGCAGGTCCGGGCAATTTTCCTTGAACGCCAAGCCGAGGATCAGGATGTTGGATTGGGTCGTCTGCAGATTGCGCTGGGCCATCAACTTGGCCACGCGCTGGGCCACGTGGCTGCCCATGCCGTCATTGATCCTGCGCCCGGCCAGTATGACTTCCGGGTGGTAACCGACTTGCTGGGCTTTGTGGGTCAGGTAATACGGGTCCACGCCGATGCAGTGGCCGCCGACCAGGCCGGGGCGGAAGGGCAGGAAGTTCCATTTGGTGCCGGCGGCTTCCAGCACTTCGTGGGTGTCGATGCCCAGGCGGTGGAAGATCAGGGCCAGTTCGTTGATCAGTGCGATGTTGACATCGCGCTGGGTGTTTTCTATGACTTTCGCGGCTTCGGCCACGCGGATGCTGGAAGCCTTGTGGGTGCCGGCGGTGATGATCTGGCGGTAGAGGTCATCGATGAAGTCGGCCGCGGCCGGGGTCGAGCCCGAAGTGACCTTCATGATGGTTTCCAGGCGGTGCTGCTTGTCGCCCGGGTTGATGCGCTCGGGGCTGTAGCCGGCATGGAAGTCCTGGTTGAACTTCAGTCCGGATTCGCGCTCGATGATCGGTACGCATATTTCTTCGGTCGCGCCGGGATAAACGGTGGATTCGTAGATCGCCACGCCGCCCCGTGAAATGGCCCGGCCTACCGTGCGGCTGGCCGACTCCAGCGGGCGCAGATCGGGACGCTTGAACTCGTCAATGGGCGTAGGCACGGTGATGATGAACACGTTGCAGCTGGCCAGTGCCGCCGGATCGTCGCTGAATTCTAGGTGCTGTGAATCGCCCAGCTCATCCGCAGAGACTTCCAGGGTGTGGTCATGCCCGCTCTTGAGTTCCGCCACGCGCTTGGTATTGATGTCGAAACCCAGTGTCGGGAGGTGGCGCCCGAAGCTGACCGCCAGCGGCAGGCCTACATATCCAAGGCCGATAACGGCGATCTTGATCTGGTCACGTGAAGGCAGGGGGGCATCCATCGATTTATTGTTCTCGGTCATGGGTCGGGCGGGGCAAAGTCTAGCGGATGCCATCCCGGGTCATAGGAAGTTTGAGTCAGGCACAGGTTCTGCATCTGCAGCCTGCACGGCGAACAACGCGTAAAGCAGCATGATCAGGACATATCGGGAAAGTTGTCCCGGGCAGGCACGATTTTGCGTAAGCTTTTACTCTGCTTGGCGCAACGCCACTGTCCACTCTTGAAAGGGAAGCGAATGCGAATACTGCTGTGCGGCGGCGCCGGCTATATCGGCTGCCATACCTATGCCTTGCTGGTCGAACGTGGCCATGAAGTCTCCATCGCCGACAGCCTGGTCAACAGTTCGCTGGCGGTGATGCAACGCCTGCGCGCGCTTACCGGCCTGCCGGTGGACTTCCACCAGGTGGATATGCGCGACCGGCAGGCCATGACCGGGCTTCTGCGTGACGGAGGCTTTGACGCCGTGGTCCATTTTGCCGCGCTGAAGGCCGTGGGCGAGTCTTGCGAAAAGCCGCTCGAGTACTTCGACAACAACATCAGCGGCACCATCGTGCTGCTGCAGGCCATGCGCGAAACGGGTGTGCGGCGCATGGTGTTCAGCTCGTCGGCCACGGTGTACGGTGATCCGTCGCAGGTGCCGGTGCGTGAAAATGCAACCTTGCAGGTCACCAATCCTTATGGCCGCACCAAGCTGGTCATGGAGCAGCTGATGGGCGATGTGTGCGACGCCCACCCCGATTTCAGGGTCGCCAACCTGCGCTATTTCAACCCGGTAGGCGCGCACCCTTCAGGCTTGATTGGCGAGGACCCCACCGGAATTCCCAACAACCTGATGCCTTACATCAGCCAGGTCGCGGTGGGCCGGCGCGAGAAGCTGCAGGTCTTCGGTGGCGACTATCACACTGTCGACGGCACCGGCGTTCGCGATTACATTCACGTCATGGACCTGGCGCGTGCGCATGTCGATGCAATCGAATATCTGGTGCGGGAAGATCGCAGCATCACCGTCAATCTGGGGACCGGGCAGGGTGTCAGCGTGCTGGAGTTGCTGCACGCGTTTGAGCGGGCCTCCGGCTGCACGTTGCCTTACGAAATCGTGTCGCGCAGGCCCGGTGATGTCGCGGAGGTCTACGCCGATCCCGCACTGGCAAAGCAGCTGCTGGGGTGGCAGGCGCAACTGGATGTGGACGCCATGTGCCGTGATGCATGGCGCTGGCAGTCGATGAACCCGCAGGGCTATGCCTCGCCTGTCGATATCCCGTCCAGCAACGCAGCGCAGACGGCCTGAGGCTGCTTCATCCAGGCGAAATGATCTGCGCGTGTATTCAGGGCGGCGCTGTCCAGAACGGTGAGGTGTGTCTTGGCATTCGGCATCTTGGCCAGCAGTCCCTGCATTGATCTGCGCGGCGCAAACCAGTCGCGCGCCAGCAATACGCTGTCGATACGTGCAGTGACCCGGGAGAGCGCTGCTTCC
>JBDTZK010000002.1:0-16304 GCA_040005195.1 Pseudoxanthomonas sp. | reverse complement strand
CTGGCACGCCACCATCAGCGTCCTGCGCAACATCACCGGCAGCGCTGCCGCCGATTCCACTGGAGCGCAGGCATGAGCAACGAATCGCGCCGCGCCCGACGGCGCAATGTGCATGAATCGGTGATGGTGATCGATACCATGACCGAACAGGCCATTGGTCGCCTGGGCAACATTTCCGAATCGGGAATGCTACTGGTGGCCAATGCGCCGCTGGTCGAGGACGCGCTGTACCAGTTGCGCTTCGAAATCATCGACCGTACCGGACGCACTGCGGCCATTGATGTCGGCGCACACCTGGCCTGGTTGGGCAACGCCAAAACGCCCGGCCAGAGCTGGGTCGGTCTACGCTTCCTGACCATCAATGAAAGCCATCTGGACGTTCTGCGTCACTGGATTGAAAGGCCCGAGACGCGCAGCTGAGCCAGGCATCCCGGCCGGCATACTGCGCGACAACGTCACTTGCGGCAAAATCGCGTGATCCCTTTTTGATCAGCAGCGAGTAGATGCAATGAACCAGCCCGACCTGAGCACCTTGTACGCCGATCACCTGGCGACGATGAAGCGGCGCGCGGACCAGGCGCTTGCACTGGCCGGATTCGATCACCTGGTGGTTCCCAGCGGCACCCAGCACTACCAGGTTTTCGATGACCGCGATTATCCATATGCGGTGAATCCGCAGTTCAAAGCCTGGCTGCCACTGACCCGCGTGCCGCATAGTTGGCTGGTGTATTCGCCTGGCGAACGGCCGAAGGTGATCTTCTACCAGCCCTTCGATTACTGGCATGTCGTACCCGATGCGCCCAGCGGCTGGTGGGTTGAACACTTCGACATCCACATCATCCGCACACCCGATGAAGCGCGGGCCCTGCTGCCCAAGCCGGCCGCGCGCTGCGCGATCCTCGGCGAGCCGCAGAGCGCGCTGGGTACCGCCTCTACCGAACATTACGCGCCCAACAATCCCGAAGCGGTCATCAACTACCTCGAATACCAGCGTTCGTACAAGACCGCCTACGAGATCGCACTGATGCGCCAGGCCCAGCATCTTGCCGTGCGCGGACATCGCGCCGCGGAAGCCGCCTTTCGCGAGGGGACCAGTGAATTCGGCATCCACATGGCGTACTGCACGGCAGTAGGACAGGACGCGGGCGAACTGCCCTACAACAACATCATCGCGCTCAACGAACATGCCGCCGTGCTGCACTACACCGAGCTGGGCCGCACGGCGCCGGCGCAGATGCGCAGCTTCCTGATCGATGCCGGTGCCAGCGCTTACGGTTATGCCAGCGACATCACACGCACGTATGCCTTGGACAAGGCAAGCGAATTCCAGTCCATGATCGATGCAGTGGACAGCGCACAGATCGGTATGGGTCAGGGCGTGCGTGCCGGCACCGACTACAAGCAACTGCATGTCGATGCGCACCTGACGCTGATGGCAATCCTGAACGATTTCGGGATACTCAAGGCCTCGCCTGAAGCGGCACTTGCAACCGGCGTCAGCGCCGCATTTTTCCCGCATGGGCTGGGCCATCCGATCGGCCTGCAGGTACATGACGTGGCCGGGTTTGCAGAAACCGATCATGGCGGCAAGATCGCGCGACCGTCGGGCCACCCCTATTTGCGCATGACGCGTGTGCTTGAGCCGGGCATGGTGGTCACCATCGAGCCGGGGCTTTACTTCATCGACATGCTGCTGGACGAAGTGAAGCAGAATGGCCACGCCGACAGCATCGACTGGTCACGCTTGGACGAATTCCGTCCTTACGGCGGCATACGCATCGAAGATGAGGTCCTGTGCACCGACGGAGATGCGGTGAACCTGACCCGGCCGGCTTTCGCAGCCAGCGCTTAAGTCGATATAGACCTCGTCGGCGCGCGGCAGTGACGGCACCTTCTCCGCGGGAATGCGCTCGCCCAAATCACCGCTGGGCTTGGCAAACGCCGTCATCAAGGCGATGCCGGTCAGGATCGCTGCCCTCATCACCTGCCGGAATTGCAAGGGATGGCTTGCGAACCCCATGGGTGATTGCGGAAGAGAAAGGGCGGGTTCATCGCCCAGGCCTTGGTCAGAACCGGATCACGAATCCGCCATCAGTCCTTCGATCTCGTCGGCACTGCGCGCCAGCGCATCGGTCAAGACACGATTACCCTCTACGGTGACCAGCACATCATCTTCGATGCGTATGCCGATTCCACGCCATTTTGCATCTACCGTCGGGTCGTCGGCTGACACATAAAGGCCGGGTTCGATGGTGAACACCATGCCGGGCTCCAGCATCCGGGAGTCGCCTGCCAGACGGTAGTCGCCGACGTCATGCACATCCAGTCCCAGCCAGTGTCCGGTCTTGTGCCGATAGAACCGCTTGTAATGGCCGCTGCTGATGTTTTTTTCCAGCTTGCCCTTCAACAGGCCCAACTGCAGCAAGCCTTCGGTCAGCGTTTCCACCGCAGCGATGTGCCCGGCCTCGTACGCAATCCCAGGCTTGGCCTGGGCCAGGGCCGCCGCCTGCGCCGCGCCCACCAGGTCGTGCAGCGCGCGTTGCGGCTTGCTGAAACGGCCATTGACCGGAAACGTGCGGGTGATATCGGCCGCATAGCCCCGGTACTCCGCACCCGCATCAATCAGTACCAGATCGCCAGCGGCCGCGCGCGCGTTGTTGGCGCGATAGTGCAGGACACAGGCATTGTTGCCGGCGCCGACGATGCTGCCGTACGCCGGCCAGGCATCATTGGCGCGAAACACGTGCTCGACCTCAGCCTGCAGTTCGTACTCGTGGATACCGGGGCGCGCGGCGCGCATCGCCACCTCATGCGCCTGCACGCTGATATCGGCGGCACGCTGCATCAGCTTCACCTCTTCCTTTGACTTGAACAGGCGCAGCTCGTGCAGCAGGTGGCCCAGCTCCAGGAATTCGTGCGGTGGCTGGGTACCGTGGCGCACCTGCTCGCGCACGCGGTTGACCCAGCTGATGAGCTTGAGATCGAACTCCGCATCGCGGCCGAAGTGGTAGTAAACGCGTGACCGCCCTTCCAGCAGGCCCGGCAGGATTTCGTCCAGATCCTCGATCGGATAGGCGTCATCCATGCCGAATTGTTCGACCGCGCCTTCCGGCCCGGCACGCGGACCATCCCAGGCCTCACGCTCCAGGTCGCGCTCGCGGCAGAACATCAGCACCTCGCCGTGCTTGCGACCAGGCACAAGCACCAGCACCGCATCCTGTTCGGGAAAGCCGGTCAGATACCAGAAATCGGAATCCTGCCGATACGGATAGTGGGTGTCGTTGCTGCGCACGCGCTCCGGTGCAGCTGCCAGGATCAGGATTGCATCGTCGGTCGACATGCGCATGAGCTGCTTGCGGCGGCGCGCGAACTCGGCAGCGGAAATGCCCGCGGCGGCTTTCATCAGTTCAGGCTCTGGCGATGGCGCGGCGCCAGTACGCAGTCTCCGTGCAGCAGCAGCACCGCAACCCTGACGAATTCCTCGATCTCGGCCAGCGCATGCTCGTCTTCATCGTCATCGCTGCTTTCAGGGGCGGCCTGCGCAAGCCGCGCGAGATCCTGCAATGCCTCTTCGGCTTCTTCAGACAACGGCGGGTGGGCGCCCGCGGCCAGGCCGAAGCCACCCAGGAAGCCGCGACACCATTCGAACAGGGCATCCGCGCGCGCGTTGAGCGAATCCTCGATTTCCGGCAGAAGCAGTTCAAAGCCGAATCCACGGTCTTCCAGTTGCGCCGACGTGGTCGTGCGCAGTTCGTCCAGCGGGCTGCCGGCTTCGGGTGCAGGCAGGGCGTCGTCGGCCAGCACGCGGGCAGGCCAGTTCACCGTGTCTTCGCCGCCAGCGGACAGCCAGCCGCACAAGGCACCATGGAGTTCGGGCGGATCCGCCGCCAGGCCGCTACGGAGGGAGGCTTCCGCAATATCTTCAATGGGGGGGAGCTGGGCCATTCAACGTATTCCATGCAGCGGTTCGGACAGCAGCGATCCGGGCAAGAAAGTGTAACAACGAAAAGCCATCCGACGGCTTGTTGTCAGGTCCGTGGCATGCCTACACTGAACAATCCGCCGGCCAGTGCCGCTGCGAGGGCTGCCAACCACCCCATGCCATCCGCCGTTGCCTTCGCCGTATTCGCAACAGGCTCACCGGCATTTTTACCGGCCGCGCAGATGGTTGTGGGCGTAGTGGCACTGCTCGTGCTGCTGGTGGTAACCGCCATCGCCACCCGTACTTACTGGATGCCACGGCATCAACGCGTGTTCGAGCCGCCCCGCACCGAATCCCAGCGCGAGCGCGATGAGCACCTGAAACTGGCGCTGTGGGCATCGGGCGAACACTTCTGGGACTACGACCTGGTCAGGCGGCGCATGCACCACATGCGTGCCGATGAAAACGCCCCGCAGTCGGCCGAGATTACCGTGCTGACCCAGCAGGGCGACGTACCGGAGATCCACGAGCTGGACATGCCAGTGGTGATGGAGCGCCTGCGCAGCCACCTGCAGGGCGAGTCACCTTTGTTCATGTCGGAACACCGCATGGACCTCGCCGGCAATGGCACCTGGGCGTGGGTGCGGGCACGCGGACGCGTGGTCGAGCGCGACCTCGATGGCCGTCCGCTGCGCCTCGCCGGCACCGCGCGCGACATCACTGCAAGCCGCAATGCCGAGTACGAGCACCGCATCGCCAGCGAAGTCATGCGCAGCATGAGCGAGGCGGTGGCAGTGCTGGACTGGCAATACAACTTCATTGCCATCAACCAGTCCTTTACCCGCATCACCGGTTACACCGATACCGAAGTCATCGGAAAGCCAGTCGACATGCTGGACGGTAGCCAGCAGGACACGGTTTCGCACGAACGCATCCGCGAAGACCTCAACCGCGATGGTCGCTGGTCGGGCGAGGCGTGGAAGCTGCGCAAGGATGGCGAGGAAATCCTGTGCAAGATCGAAACCAACGTGGTGCCGGATGCCAGTGGACAGCGCAGTTTGTACGTGCAGGTGCTGAATGACATTACCGAACAGAAACGTGCCGAGCAGGAACTGCGCTACCTGGCCAACTACGACACCCTCACCAGCCTGCCCAATCGCTCACTGCTGTCCGAACGACTGTCGCGCGCCATCGTCCGCGCGCGCCGCGAGAGCGGCAAGCTGGCGGTCCTGTTCATTGACCTGGACCGCTTCAAGGACATCAACGACTCACTGGGCCACGCCACCGGGGATCGCATCCTGCGCGCCGCCGCCGCCCGGGTACAGCAGACCGTAGGCACTCAACACACGGTGGCCCGGCTGAGTGGTGATGAATTCACCGTTGTACTGGAAGACATCGATTCGATGCAGGATGCGGAAGACATCGCGCAGCGGATCATCGATGCCTTCAAACTACCCCTCAGCTTCGGCGAGCGTTTAGAGCTGTCGGTGTCGCCTTCGATTGGCATCAGCCTGTACCCGGACCATGCGCAGGTGCCCACCGACCTGCTCAAGCACGCAGACACCGCGATGTACCAAGCCAAGGCCGCGGGCCGCCACACCTACCAGGTGTACTCGGAGTCGATGGACGAGAAGACACGGCACCGCGCGATCCTGGCAAGTGCGTTGCGCCGCGCGCTGGAACGCAACGAACTCACGCTGGTCTTCCAGCCGCGCCTGTCACTGGTCGAACAGCGCATCACCGGCGTCGAGGCGCTGCTGCGCTGGCATAGCCGCGATTTCGGCCAGGTCTCGCCGGGCCAGTTCATTCCACTTGCCGAAGAATCCGGGCTGATCCTGGAAATAGGCGCATGGGCGCTGCGTGAGGCTTTGACAACCCTCAACGCCTGGCACCAGCAAGGCCTGCCCGACCTGAGCGTTGCGGTCAACGTGTCGGCCCTGCAGTTGCAAAAAGGAGACCTGTCCGATGTCGTGGCGCAGACCCTGGCTGAAACCGGGGTTGCCGCACACTGTCTGGAACTGGAGTTGACTGAAAGCGTGATCATGGCCAACCCGGAAAAGAACGCCGACACCCTGCGGGCCTGTCGCCGTCTGGGTGTGTCACTGGCCATCGACGATTTCGGAACCGGTTATTCCTCGCTCGCCTACCTGAAGCGCCTGCCACTGACCACGCTGAAGATCGACCAGGAATTCGTCGGCGACCTGACCCATGACACCGATGACGAAGCCATCACCAGCACCATCATCAACATGGGCCATTCACTGTCGCTCAACGTCATCGCCGAAGGCGTCGAGACCGCGGCCCAGCTGCAGTTCCTGCGCGACCACGGCTGCGACGAGATCCAGGGCCACTGGATCTCCCACGCGCTGCCGCCGGACGACTGCTTCCGCTTCATCCGCGACTATGGCCTGGGGCACGGCATTGAGGTCGCTTCCTGAGACAGACGCGTGCTTTACCGGTTTTCCTTGACCACCCGACGGGCAGGCCCCTATCGTGACCGACATGGACAATGACGCCATCGAACAACTCCGCTCCCTGGCTACGCGCACGCAGGAGCTGGTGGAACGCTGCCAGCGGCTGGCGGATGAAAACCGCAGCCTGCGTACCCAGCAGGAACAACTGGTCGGCGAGCGCTCGCAACTGTTGGCCAAGAACGAACAGGCGCGTTCGCGCGTAGAAGCCATGATCACGCGACTGAAGTCGCTGGAGCAGCACACGTGAGCGCCAACGAGCCGGTCAGCGTCCATATCCTGGACCGTGAATACACCGTAGGCGTCGAAGTCGACGAGCGCAGCAGCCTGATGGCGGCGGCAAAACTGCTGGACGGCAAGATGCGTGAAGTCCGTGGCAGCAACAAGATGGCAGCAATGGATCGCGTCGCCGTGCTGGCCGCGCTCAATCTGGCACATGAGCTGCAGCAATTGCGCGACGAACGCGGCGCGCGCGACCGCGAGTTGTCGCGCACGCTGGAAGACCTGCACCGCAAGCTGGACGGCGTACTCGACGCACCCCGCTGATCCTGGTTCCACGCCGCGTTTGTTTTTGCGTGAAACCAGCGCGTGCTGAGCAAGCACGCTGAATCATGAACCAGTGCTGGCATCGTACCGACGAATGGACTTTGCATTTTCAGCGCGGCCGCTATACTGGCCGCGCATCCTCTGCTGTGAACGACGGCGTGCAAAACATTCGCCTTGTCCCTTAATTACGACCACGGGAAGGGAACGGAAGCCAGGAGTGCAAGTCCGCCTTGTAGCGGGAAGCCCAAAGGCCCCCAACTCTTCCCACTTGAACCCCGGGTTCAAGGTCGTTTCGCAAGCATCGTCATGGCGGAGGATGTAATTTTTTTACAGCAGCGGGTCATGCCCGCGACGCCCCTGCACGCATTGCCAGCAACAGAAAACCGACGTCGCAGGCAAGTCCTGTTCCACATGCGTCGATGGCTTGCCTTAGAATTCCGCACATGACACCTTTCGCGCGGACGCATCCATGAAACCTGACCGCAGCCAGTTGCGCCATGATCTGCGTGCGCAACGCCGCGCGCTTCCGGCCCCGCAACGCATCGCCGCCGCAGACGCGCTGGCCAATCGACTGCTGTCCCTTCCCTTTGCACCGGCGTCCGGCTACGTGGCGGGCTACTGGGCCATGGACGGTGAAATTGCGCTGCACAGCTGGCAGCTGCGGCTGCCACCGGGACTGAGCTATTGCCTGCCGGTTTTGCATGACGCAAACACACTGCGCTTCGCGCCGTGGCGGCCTGGCGACGCGCTGGTCACCAATCGTTTCGGTATTCCCGAACCCGATGTGCAGCCGGACTCGGCACTCGACCCACAGGCGATGGCGCTGGTGGTCATGCCGCTGGTGGGATTCGATGGCGCCGGACAACGGCTGGGCATGGGCGGTGGCTGGTACGACCGCAGCTTCGCCTTTCGCAACACGGCCATGCCGCCGCCCTGGCTGGTCGGGGTTGGCTTCGACGCACAGCGCGTGGACCGTCTCCACACCGAACACTGGGATGTGCTGCCCGACGCGATCTGTACCGAAACCATGACCCTGCAGGCCGAGCCACATGAGTAATCGCAAACGCTACTGGCTGATGAAATCGGAACCTGATGCCTTTTCCATCGATGACCTGCAAAAGGTCGGTACCGAGCCCTGGAACGGCGTGCGTAATTACCAGGCGCGCAATTTCATGCGCGACGGCATGCAGGTTGGCGACGGGATTCTGTTCTATCACTCCAACTGTGCGGTTCCAGGTATCGTGGGGCTGGCTGAAGTGGCCAGCAAGGCCTACCCGGACGACACCCAGTTCCAGCGCAAAAGCGACTACTACGACCCCAAGGCTACCCGCGAGGAACCGCGCTGGATGCTGGTGGACGTCGCCTTTGTACGAAAGCTCAGGCAGGTCATCGCCCTGGAAAAAATCAAGCAGCACATCGAAGCGCTGGGCGAAGGATTCGCACTGACCAGCAAGGGCTCACGCCTGTCGGTGATGCCGGTGACCGCCGCGCAGTGGAAACTGTTGCTGTCCCTGGAACAATAACGCCTGCCTCGCAGGAACAGCACCTGCCCGCGATGCGCTCGCCTCACCTGCGCAACAGCATGGCGGCCAGGGTCCGCGCTCCTGTACAACGCATCCAAACCAACGGGAATTTCTACATGCCGCAGAACGAAGCCAAACGCCTGGCCGCCGAAAAAGCCATCGAGTACGTGGAAGACGGCATGATCGTGGGCGTCGGCACCGGCTCCACCGTCGCCTACTTCATCGACGGCCTGGCCCGTATCAAGCACCGCATCAAGGGCACCGTGTCCAGCTCGGAGCAGAGCACCGCCCAGCTGCGCGCGCATGGCATCGAGGTGATGGAACTCAACAACACCGGCAACCTGGCGTTGTACGTGGACGGTGCCGACGAATGCGATTCGCACAAGCGACTGATCAAGGGCGGTGGTGCCGCGCTGACACGCGAAAAAATCATCGCCGAAGCCAGCGAGAAGTTCGTCTGCATCATCGACCCGGCCAAACTGGTGCCGGTACTCGGCAGGTTCCCGCTGCCGGTGGAAGTCATTCCGATGGCGCGCAGTCTGGCCGCGCGCCAGATCCTGGCTTTGACTGGCGGGCAACCGGTGTGGCGCGATGGCGTGGTCACCGACAACGGCAACGTGATCATCGACGTGCATGGCCTGTCGATCACCGATCCGGTGGCGATGGAGCGCGAGCTGTCGCAGATCCCCGGCGTCGTCTCGGCCGGCCTGTTCGCACGCCGCCCTGCTGATGTGGTGATCATCGGCGGCAATCCGCCCAGGGTGTTGTAGCTGGCAAGGCCTCCACTGTCATGGAAAGCGATTCCAGCCCCAACACGGTTCATGAAGCGCCGTCGGGGCTGAAACGCCCACGGCAAGGCGCATCGCTTCCCACTGCCGACACAAGTAGCTGATTGGACTGGTTTCTCCGGCAATGAGAACGCCCGGCGCGATAATGCCGTGGCCATGACCCTGCGCTGCCTGTTCATCGATTTCAATTCTTTCTTCGCCTCGGTCGAGCAGCAGGACCGACCGGAGTTGCGTGGAAAACCAGTGGGCGTAGTGCCCGTGGTGGCAGCGACCACCTGCTGCATCGCGGCCAGCATTGAAGCCAAGCGGGACTACGGCATTGGTACGGGCACGCCGGTATGGGACGCGCTGGAGCGATGCCCCGACTTCACGCTGGTGGAGGCACGGCCGGCGCGCTATGTCGAAGTGCATCACCGGTTGATGGATGCAATCCAGGACTGCATACCGCATGGACAGGCCGCCTCCATAGACGAAGTGCCCTGCTGGCTGATCGGGCGTGAACGGCAGCGTGACAACGCCATCGAAATCGCCCACCGCATCAAACGGCGCATTACCGAAGAGTTCGACTGGATCCGCTGTTCCATCGGTATTGCGCCGAACAAGTTCCTGGCCAAGATCGCCTCCGACATGCGCAAGCCCGACGGACTCACGGTGCTGGAAATGGCCGACCTGCCGCACAAGCTGCTCACCTTGGAACTGCGCGATTTCTGCGGGATTGGTTCGTCGATGGAAACCCGCCTCCGTGCCGCCGGCATCCACACCGTGCCGCAGTTGTGCGCCACTACACGCGAACACCTGCGCGCAGCCTGGGGCAGCGTGGAGGGCGACCGTTTCTGGCTGCAACTGCACGGGCATGACCTGCCGGAGCGCAAGACCACGCGCAGTTCGGTGGGCCACTCGCACGTACTGGGACCGGAACTGCGCAGCTTCGCCGGCGCGCGCTCGGTGTTGTTCAAACTACTGGCCAAGGCGGCCATGCGCCTGCGCAAGGAAAAACACCTGGCCAATGGACTGGCGATCCGCATCCGTTTCGTGGGGCTGGAATCCCGTTTCGAGCGGGACCTGTCCTTCGCGCCCATCGACGACAGCAGCACCTTCCTGCGCATTCTGGGCGAGCAACTGTCGCAACTGGAAGCAACCAGCACAGGCGGACAGTGGAATCCGCGTCGCCATCCACCCCTTTCAGTAGCGGTGACACTGACCGGGCTGCAACCGATGGGCAGCATCACCGAGGAATTGCTCGACGGACAGCGGCGCCAGCATCGCGTCAGCACGGTGCTGGACAGCATCAACCGGAAGTACGGCAACAATGCCGTCTACTTCGGCGCCATGCATCAGGCCATCGACCACGATGCCGCGCCCATGCGCATTCCCTTCGCACATGTCCCCGAAATAGCGCTGGAAGAAGAAACCTCAAAGCAGCGTCACCCGCCTGCACGCAATACGCTCGCCAGTGCCGACGAGCTGTACCTATTGCGAGAACGCCAATTCAAGGTCGTGGCAGAAAACGCGCACCGCGAAGCGCAGAAAAGGCGCTCACGCCTGGCGCGTGAAGCAGCGCCGTTCAAGGCCGGCGCCGGCGGTTGGTCCTCGGCTGCGAAACCCGAACCGGAGCCCGAGATCGGCCAGACCGGCAATTTGTTCTGACACGCATGCCTCTGGGGAGCGCCTGGCAACGCCCTGCGCCCGGCTAAACTAGGCCTACCTTTTACCTCGGAGCCCGCCATGTCCTTTTCGCGCATCGTTCTGGTGGCCCTCGCCCTGCTGTTGAGCGGATGCGCCAATGCGCGCGGCTCATGGGTCGAACTGGGTGGCCAGCGCTACAAGGTCGAAATCGCCGACGATGATGCGGAACGCGCACGTGGACTGATGTTCCGCGACGAGTTGGCCGCCGGGACCGGCATGATCTTCCTCCACGACCGCGAAGAACCACAGGCGTACTGGATGAAGAACACCAAGATCCCGCTGGACATCCTGTACTTCGACAACGCACGCAAGCTGGTGGCGCAACAGCGTGACGTGCCGCCCTGCTCCGCCGGCAACGCCTGTCCGCCCTATCCCAGCAATGCGCCTGCGCGCTATGTGCTGGAACTGAATGCCGGCGAAAGTGCCAGGCTTAATCTCCAGAAAGGTGCCGTCATGACCTTCAGCAAAGATATTCCCGCGCTGCCCTGATCACGTGCGGATGCGATCCGCCTCGCGGTGTTTCTTCCGGGTCAGGGGTTGATTGTCGCGGCGACAGCCCGCAATCTTCGGGTATGGGGGAACCACTGACATTGCCGGACTGGAGTTCGCTGGCGGCGCAGGCCGATGAGTCCTTGCCCTTGCTGGAAACCGCCCTGCTGATCGCGCGCGACGAGTATCCCGCGCTGGATGCCGATCTCTACGACACGTTGGTGCAGAGCCATGCAGAACATCTGCGGCCCGAGATCGAGGCCATCGAGGCCTGGCCACTGAAGATGGCAGCGATTAATCGGCACCTGTTCGATGAATTGGGCTATACCGGCAATCACGACGAATATTACGATCCGCGCAACAGTTATCTCAACGAAGTCTTCGAGCGTCGCCTGGGCAATCCGATCACCCTGGCGATGGTGCAGATGGAAGTGGCACGGCGCTTGGGCGTGCCGCTGGATGGCGTGTCGTTTCCGGGCCATTTCCTGGTGCGGCTACCGGTCGACGACGGCATCCTGGTGATGGATCCGTTCAATGGCGGGCGGCCTTTGGGCGCCGATGAATTGCGTGAACGCGCCAAACCGCACCTGGGCGGCGACATTCCAGATGACAACGCATTGATGCATATCCTGGACCCGGCTTCGCACCGCGCCATCCTGATCCGCATGCTGCGCAACCTGCATGGCGTATACGCCGAGCGTGACCAGTGGGACCGTGCGGCGCGCAGCGCAGACCGCGTGCTGAAGCTGGCACCCGAGCAGCCCGAAGCGCTGCGTGACCGTGGCCTGGCCTATTTGAAGATGGACTACCTGCAAGGTGCCCGTCACGACTTGGCCCGCTATCTGCAACTGGCCCCGGAAGCCGCAGATGCGTACGCATTACGCGAGCGCCTGGTGGAGCTGAACACCAGCAAGTTGCGGATGCACTGAATCCTTGTAGACGGCCCTGCGCGCGATGAAGCCCTGAGCGAATCCAGTACTGCGTACAGTCCCCGCTGTTACGCGGAGCAGAAGATTCAGTCGACCTCGACCATTTCAAAATCATCCTTGCCCACGCCACAATCCGGGCAGGTCCAGCTGTCGGGAACATCCTTCCAGCGTGTGCCGGGGGCCAGGCCCTCTTCGGGCATGCCTTTGGCTTCGTCATAGATCAGGCCGCACACGACACACATCCAGGTCTGGTAACGGCTGTCGTCGGCGTCGGTCATCGGGGAGATAATGTCGGGGAAGCGGGCGCCTATTGTCCCACCCCCGGCCCCGTACCGGAAGTTTGCCAATGACAACCCGCTGGTCGCAGCCTGGTTCCGCACCTCGCGGCCTGTACCTGATCACGCCTGACGAGCACGACACCACGCGGCTGCTCGCACGCACCGCGCCGTTGCTGCTCGCTGGCGTCGCCTTGCTGCAATACCGCAACAAAACTTCCGGCGACGCGCTTCGGCATCAACAGGCGCTAGCCCTGCAGCAGATAGCTCTCCAGGCCAACGTGCCGCTGATCATCAACGATGATGTGCAACTTGCGAGGTCAGTAGGCGCTGCGGGCGTTCACCTGGGTGAAGACGACAGCGACATCGCGGCGGCACGCCTGCTGCTGGGTGACCAGGCCATCATCGGTGCGTCCTGTTATGACCAGCTGTCGCTGGCCGAAAGTGCTGCGGCAGCGGGTGCCAGCTATGTGGCCTTCGGCGCATTTTTCCCCACGCGCAGCAAGACCGGCACACGCCAGGCCCGCATGGATTTATTGGCGCAGGCCGCAGCGCTGGAGGTCCCTCGGGTGGCCATAGGCGGGATAACGCCGGACAATGCCCGCTACCTGGTCGATGCCGGGGCAGACCTGGTCGCAGTGATTTCTGGCGTATACGACGCCCCCGACCCGGTCGCTGCCGTGCAGGCCTACCGCCAGTGCTTCGCACAGTAGTCCGCAGCCAGAAAAATCTCTTTGGAATCGATAACGCCATGAACCAGCAAAAGTCCCACGCCCTTTTTTCACGCGCACAGGAATTGCTGCCCGGCGGCGTCAACTCGCCCGTGCGCGCGTTCAAGTCCGTCGGTGGCGAACCGTTCTTCGTGCAGCGTGCCGATGGTCCGTATCTGTTCGATGTGGACGGCAACCGCTACATCGACTACGTCGGCTCATGGGGCCCGATGGTCGTAGGCCATAACCATCCGCACGTGCGTGCGGCCGTGCAACGCGCGATCGAGGACGGCCTGTCGTTCGGCGCGCCCTGCCCCGCCGAAGTGGCCATGGCTGAAACGATCACCCGCCTGGCACCCTCGTGCGAGATGGTGCGCATGGTGAACTCTGGCACTGAAGCCACGCTCTCGGCGATCCGCCTGGCGCGCGGCGCCACCGGGCGCATGCGCATCGTCAAGTTCGAAGGCTGCTACCACGGCCACGGCGATTCGTTCCTGGTCAAGGCCGGCAGCGGCATGTTGACCCTGGGCGTACCCACTTCGCCAGGCGTGCCCAAGGCGCTGGCCGACTTGACCATGACCCTGAGCTACAACGATTTCGAAGGCGCGACGCAATTATTCAAAGAAGCAGGCAACGAAGTGGCCTGCGTCATCGTCGAGCCGGTAGTCGGCAACGCCAACTGCCTGCCGCCGCGCGAAGGCTACCTGCAACACCTGCGCGACCTGTGCACGCAACACGGCGCACTGTTGATCTTCGACGAAGTGATGACCGGTTTCCGCGTCGCCCTGGGCGGCGCGCAGGAGTACTACGGCATCACCCCCGACCTGACCACATTCGGCAAGATCATCGGTGGCGGCATGCCCGTGGGTGCGTACGGTGGAAGACGTGAGCTGATGGCGCAGATCGCGCCCAGCGGCCCGATCTACCAGGCCGGCACGCTCAGCGGCAATCCCGTGGCGATGGCCGCCGGTCTGGCGATGCTGGAACTGGTCCAGGCGCCAGGTTTCCACGACCGACTGGCCGCTGCGACGAATGCACTCTGCGATGGTCTTGAGCGCGCAGCGAGCGAGGCGGGCGTACCACTCACCACCACGCGCGTCGGTGGCATGTTCGGCCTGTTCTTCACTTCCGAAAAAGTGGATACCTACGCGCAGGCCATCGCCTGCGATACCGCCGCCTTCAATCGCTTCTTCCACGCCATGCTGGAACGGGGCGTCTACCTGGCGCCGTCTGCGTACGAGGCCGGTTTCATGTCCAGCGCACACGATGCACCGATCATCGAGGCCACCCTGGCCGCGGCACGCGATGCCTTCCGGGTGGTGGCTGCGGGATGAGCGCGCCGCAGGGAGCTCCGTCACCGACCCAGGCCTCACCCAAAAGCCAGGCCTCGCCCAAAGGCATGTTCGAGCGCGAGTTCCTGCCTGCCAGCGAACATGGCTGGCGCAATCGATGGTACCGGTGGATCTTCCACCATGAAGCCAAGGACGAGCGCAATTTCGACCTGGTGCTGATCGCGGCGATCCTGGCCAGCATTGCCATCGTCATGCTGGACAGCGTCAGTGCCGTCAAAGCGCGTTGGCACGATGTGCTTTACGTCATCGAATGGGCGTTCACTATCCTGTTCACTGTGGAATATGGCCTGCGCCTGTGGTCAGTGAAGCGGCCACTACGCTACGCGACCAGCTTCTTTGGCGTCATCGATCTGCTGGCAATCCTGCCCACCTATCTTTCGCTGTTGTTCCTGGGCGGCAACTACCTGATCGTGATCCGCGTGCTGCGCCTGCTGCGCGTATTCCGCATCCTCAAACTCGTCCAGTACTCCAGTGAAGCCGGCGTGCTGATCACCTCGCTGCTGCGCAGCCGTTACAAGATACTGGTGTTCCTGTGCGCACTGCTCACGGTGGTGACCATCTTCGGCTCATTGATGTACGTCATCGAAGGGCCGGCGCACGGCTTTACCAGCATTCCCACCAGCATGTACTGGGCGGTGGTCACCATGGCCACCGTGGGCTTCGGTGATATTTCCCCGACGACCGGCTTCGGACGACTGGTCACGTCGGTGCTGATCCTGATCGGCTACAGCGTGATCGCCGTACCGACCGGCATCTTCACTGCCGAACTGGCCAACACCTTGCGTCCACCGCGACACCAGAGGGACTGTACGGGATGCGGACTGAGCGATCATGAAGCGGATGCGCAGCACTGCAGAAAGTGTGGCGCGCCGCTATCCGGAAAATAGCCAGGCGCAGGCGCTGACCGCAATATTTTCGGATTCCGAGGCGCCCCAGCCCCTAACCCCCCGAGCCCCGATCCCCACAAACCACTACCGAGATACAGCACATGCGCCTTGAAACCCTCGCGATCCATGCCGGCGGCGAAAGCGACCGCGAAACCGGCGCGCTGACGCCTCCTATCCAGTTGGCGACCACCTTCAAGCATGGTCCGTCCGGCGAACGCATCGCCGGTTACGAATACCAGCGCGAGGGCAACCCCACCAATGACCGCCTGTGTGAAGCGATTGCTGCATTGGAAGGCGGCGAAGCGGCGCTGACTTTCGCATCCGGCATGGCGGCGGTGACCACGCTATTGGAAACGCTGCCTTCGGGCGCGGTCATCCTGATTCCGGATGACTGCTATGCCGGCGTGCGCATCCTGGCAACGGAGTTCCTGCCCGAACGCGGCATCGTGGTGCACCGCGTGGACATGGCCGACCTGGCCGCCGTACGCGCGGCCTGTACCGATGGTGTGGCGCTGCTGTGGGCGGAAACACCGTCCAATCCGCTGATGAAACTCAGCGACATCGCCGCCCTGTCCGCCATCGCCCATGAGCATGGCGCACTGCTGGTCTGCGACAACACGTTTGCCTCGCCGGTGCTGCAACAACCACTGGCGTTGGGTGCGGACATCGTGATGCATTCGACCACCAAGTATTTCGGGGGCCACAGCGACGTACTGGGCGGTGCAT
>JBDTZK010000196.1:0-4822 GCA_040005195.1 Pseudoxanthomonas sp. | reverse complement strand
GTGACCGAACATGGGCCCGAACGCGAGGAACTCCTGGTCCTGGTACACGCCCCACACGTCGTTGTACGTACGCGACCACACTTGCCACGCATCCGGGCTGACCGGGTGCGTGGGCGACGCCAACGCCAGCAGGTAGGTCATCATCGCTTCGTTGTAGCCCATCCAGTCATGCTTGATGAAGCCACTCTCGGGAAACCAGCCCATCGAGATCAAAGGCTTGTTCTGCTGCAACCAGGTCCAGTCGACACGTCGATAGAGTTGTTCCGCAATCTCGCGGATCTCCTTCTCGCGCGGTTCGTCGCGATCATAATAGGACTGCGCAAACAGCACGCCCATCATCAGCAGCGTGGTGTCCACGCTGGAAAGCTCGACCCAGCTGTCATAACGCTGGCCTTTCTGCATGTCCAGAAAATGATAGTAGAAACCCTTGTAGGCCCCCTTGCCGGTGCGATCCGCACCCTGCGGAATATCACGGAAGAACTTCAGCGTGAGCAGCGTACGGTCAACCGCCTGGTTGCGGCTGACCCAATTGTTCTCGATGCCAATGGGATAGGCGGTCAATGCAAAACCGACCGAAGCAATGCTGGCGAACGGACGCGACGGAAAACGGTCGGGAGTCAACCCGTTCATTTCGTTGGTCGTGTCCCAGAAGAACTGGAAAGTACGGCGCTCTATGTCGCGGAACAGCGGTGGCAACTCCGGCCTCACATTCTCTGCGGGCAATGCAACGGGCGCCTTGGCGCTTATCGCCGGGGCCTTTGCAGGTGGCGCTGGCTGCTTACAGGCAGCGAGCAAGACCATCAGCACTCCAAAAGAGAGGTTGCGGATCAGCTTAAATTGACTTGAGTTCATATCTGGAAGACCCGTTGTAATCATTTTTACTTTTCTGGGGCTGCTGCCGATTGCAGTGATGCCCATGAGCAAAGGTACCGAATCAGCCACTGGTGGCAGGCATTGCGGCGCAATATCTATCGATGAAGGCTTGCTGCATTGGCATGACATCCACGCAGTCCGAAATCGTGCGTCCAATGCTAGCCATGTATCTCGCCATATCTTCATCCGGTAACTGGTCCACCAATGGGTGGTAGCTCTGCGGCAGGATGCCCTGCCCGATAAGAATCTGGACCCAGCTCATCTCCGCAAACATTTCTTCGCCATTCCGGAAGAAACGACCGCTATCGCGGAATAGATCAATATTGGCTTTCAGCTCCGGAGGAATGGACATCCCGCGGCATTCGCGCCAGAACCGGGTATCTTCGCGTTCGGTCGCATGATAATGCAGGATAAGGAAATCGCGGATGCGGTCGAACTCGAAACCCAATTGCGTGTTGTAGCGATCGACCAGAACTTCGCTGATGCCGTCCCTGGGAAACAGGTTGAGCAGCCGCATGATGCCCACCTGGATCATGTGGATACTGGTTGCCTCCAGTGGCTCCATGAAGCCACTGGAAAGTCCCACTGCCACAACATTCCTGTTCCAGAATTTCTTGCGACGCCCCGTGGTGAAGCGCAGCGGCCTAGGGTCGCCCAGCGGTCGTCCCTCGAGATTTCGCAGCAGCGTCGCGGCTGCTTCGTCGTCACTGAGATGTGCACTTGAGTACACATAGCCATTGCCTGTCCGGTGTTGCAGCGGGATGCGCCACTGCCATCCGGCCTCACGCGCCGTGGCACTCGTGTAGGGCGAAGGAGGACCCACATTCTCGGTGGGCACGGCCATTGCGCGGTCGCACGGCAACCAATGGGTGAAATCGATATAGCCGGTATTCAAGGTCTCTTCGATAAGCAGCGCGCGGAAACCGGAGCAATCGATGAACAGATCACCCTCGATCACCTCGCCGTCTTCCATTACCAAAGCGCCCACAAAACCACTCCCGGCGTCCTGCGAAACCCGTGAAACGACACCTTCGGTGCGCTGCACGCCTTTGATCTCGGAATAGCTACGCAGGTAGCGCGCATAGAGACCGGCATCGAAGTGGTAGGCGTAGGCAATGCTGGCCAGTGGCGAAGCGGCGGGGACATCCGATGCGGACACCATGAATTTCCCGCGGGATGCGGCAACTGCATTCAGCAGATAGTCGCCGATTCCAACAGCCTTCCCATCCCTGGCCGCCTTGATCCAATATTGGTGGAAAGGAAGCAATCCAAGGCTGCGACCGATTTCATTGCCGAAACCGTGCATGTAGGAATCGCCAATGCGATTCCAGTCGTTGAACTGCACCCCGAGTTTGAACGTGCCTTGGGTCTTACGCACGAAGTCGACTTCATCAATCTGCAGCAGGCTGTTGAACTTCCTGATATGAGGGATGGTGCCTTCGCCGACGCCGACCGTACCGATCGCTTCCGATTCGACCAGTCGTATCGAATATTTTCCACCGAGCACCTTGGCGAGTGCGGCGGCAGTCATCCACCCCGCTGTACCGCCACCAACAATAACAATGGTCCGGATGCCATTTGCGTTCATGTGCCGAAAGCCTTTACACGAAGGCTGCTTCGCTTACTCAAATTGTTTTCAAACATTTCCAGACTTTCTTCCTCTCGCAAGACAAGACCCGCCTAGGCGGGTCTTGTCTCTCTGTGCTTTCTCGACAGTTACCAGATAACCCGGACGCTCATGAACAAGGTGCGTGGCTGGGTGAACTGGCTGCCGTATTCCTGAGTGGTGACCCTCGGGTCGTAAACGCCACCACCGCCCCAGTTGATGTTGTAGCCGCTCAGGTTGTCTTCGTTGGTCGCATTGATCAGGTCGCCACGGACCTGCACGGTCACATTTTCGGTGACCAGCATATCCTTGGACAAAGACAGGTCCAGCTGCTTGACGCCGAACGTGCCAGGCGCATCGATGGCCACTGCCCGCGGCAGCACCGTGTTAGGCGCATCGTAGTTGTAGAAGCCCACGATCTCGTTCAACGGTGCTGGCGTAGCCAGAGTCAATTTTGCCGAGGCGGTGATATTCCACGGCAGGTCGTAGATGCCGGTCATCACCAGGCGATGCTTTGAAACCGCCTTGAGGTTGATGAAGGCATAGTCTTCGATCAACCCAGCGTCGAACCCGTAATGCTCGTCACCACCGCGGTTGCCCGTTGCATCGGAGTACGTGTAGGCGATGGACGCACCCCAACCCGAATCCTCTGAATAGGGCTTGTCCGCGGACAACAGCAGCTGAGTAGTTTTGGTCTCGATACCGTTGTTGCCGACGATCAGCGAACCGAAACCTGGCGGCGCGAAGCCCCACGGCTGCGAACCATTCTGGAAGAAATCACCGTTGGGGTAGCGGTTGCCCAGGGTGAAGATAAAGCCTTCCTTGCTGTGGATGTAGGCGACCGTGGCAGACGTGTTCCATTCGCCGACTTTGTTGCGCATGCCGAGCGAGAACTGGTCCGAATACGGGGTTACCAGATCATTGTTCAACAGGTCGATTTCACCGTTACGCACGTTGGACGTGACCAGCCCCGCCAACTCGTCTGTGCCGTTGAGGAAGTTCGGATTCCAGGCCGCGCAGCTGCCAGGCGTTGGCGTGCAACCGGTCGTGTCCGAGAAGTTGATGGTGTAGCCGGACAATGCTGACTTGACCTGCTCCAGGCCCATGTAGTCATACAGGTTGCGATCATAGCTGCGGCCAATGCCGCCGAAGATCACATGCTGCTCGTCCCCGCCAAGATCGTACGAGAAGCCCAGGCGCGGCGCCCAGTTATCTTTATCGGCCTTGCGGTTGTTGCCATTGCTGACGTAGTCGGCAAGGTCGATCCCACCCAGTGCCAGCTGTTCTGCGTAAGTGGCAGTGATCGCAGGATCCGAGCCGGGACCGGTAAGCGCGGCGACGACTTCCGGAGGAGTGACGAAATCAGTGTAAGAGGGAATCTCTTCATAGTCCCAGCGCAGGCCAATGTTGAGCTGCAGTTTGTCTGTTACGTTCCAGTCGTCCTGAATGTACAAGCCAATCTGTTTGGACTTGGTGGTAACGGTAGGCGTCGCGCCAGCGAACGGCAGATTGAAACGAACCTGGTAAGGAATGTTGCTGGTGCCCAGCGGAAGCCCTGCCTGCGAGCCATCGTTGACCGCGTAGTAGAACGAGGGATTCTCGGTTGAATTCTCGCTTTGGGTCAGGTCCACCTGCTTGTACTTGATGCCTGCCTTGACCACGTGGTCACCGTGCCACTCGAAACCATTGAAGGTGATGTCATTCTGGATGGCCGGGCCTTTCTGGCCCTTGCGCTGGATGGACAAACCACTGGTCGCATTATCGAACAGAACAACTTTATTCTGATCCAGCCCCAAGGTGTAAACAGACTGGCTACCGATGTTGTACGCCGTCGGGTTGAACAGCACATCTTCATAGGTGACGCGCAGTTCGTTCAAATAGCTCTCGCCATAATGTTCCCAGTTGAGGTCATAGCGTTCCTCGGTGTTGTCCGTAACCCTTGCTGCCAGTGCAGTGGTTATGCCGCCCACACTGCCGCGACCGCTCTCGTCGCGGACTTTCGCCGAGAATTCCAGCTTGTCGTTGTCGCCGATTTCCCAGTCGATCTTGCCGAAATAGAGGTCTTCGTTGAACGGCCGGGTGGTCGGGCCAAGCCTCGACTGGACGCCATCAGGCAGATAGGCATCAATACCGACGTTGGTACCCGCTACAACCGGATCCACGTTGGTCTGGAAGCCCTTGCCTTCATAACTCACGAAGAAATGCATCTTGTCCTGGATGATCGGACCGCCGAACGCAAAACCATATTCAAGGCGGGCGTCAGGTGAGAGCCGGTTGCGGGCCGGCGAATCGAGGAAGCGGGATACCAGCTCGGTGTCGACGCGGTAGGGCGCCAGCGCGACC
>JBDTZK010000195.1:0-4844 GCA_040005195.1 Pseudoxanthomonas sp. | reverse complement strand
CGCTCTTCGGTCAGGGCGGGAATATTGATGCGGATCACCGTGCCGGCCGTGTTGGGCGTCAGTCCCAGGTCGGAAGCCAGGATCGCCTTCTCCACAGCCGAGACCATCTGCTTCTCCCACGGGCTGATGGTGAGCGAACGCGCGTCGGTGACCGTTACGCTGGCCACTTGGGTCAGCGGCATTTCCGAGCCGTAGTAATTGACTTTCAGGTGGTCGACCAGCGCCGTGGTGGCGCGGCCCGTACGCAGCTTGGTCAGGTCGTGGCGCAGGGCTTCGATGCTTTTGGCCATGCGCGTCTGCGCGTCTTTCTTGATTTCATTGAGCATCGCGGATTCCGGACGTAGTTCGGTAAGCCGGCGATTATACGGGAGGTGGGCAGGGCAGCCGGGAATATGAAGGCGCGCAGGCTTCCGCTAATGGGAATGATGCGGCGCGGCATCATGCAGATCATCGCCACAGCCCGGGCTGCGTTCAATCTGCAAAGTGGTGTGATTGATCCCGAAACGGGCATCCAACGCATGACAGGTTGAATCGATGAACGCATCGTGGTCCTGATGCTCGGCGCGTACCAGATGCGCGGTCAGCGCGACCTCACCGGCGCCCAGCGGCCAGATATGCAGGTGATGCACCGCTTGCACGCCGGGCTGGCCGGCGAGGAATTCCTTCACTTCCGCCTGGTCGATATGGTCGGGAACCGCATCCATGGCGGCATTGAAGCTGTCCCGCAGCAGCCCGAACGTGCCGATGGCGATCACGATGCCCACCAGCAAGGCGATGGCCGGGTCCAGCCAGGCCCAGCCGAAGGCCAGCATGCCTGCGCCCGCCAGTACCGCCGCCAGTGACACGGCAGCATCCGCGATCAGGTGCAGGAACGCGCCGCGCTTGTTCAGGTCGTGGCCGTGTCCATCACGCAATAGCCAGGCTGCGCCCAGATTCACCACGATGCCGATGGCCGCGACGATCATCACTGGCAGTGCCGGAATAGACGGGGGCGCGCTGAAGCGGCGGATCGCTTCCCAGCCCAGCGCCCCGGAGAACACCATCAGCAGAATTGAATTGGCCAGCGGTGACAGCAGCGTCGCGCGGCGCCAGCCATAGGTATGGCTTTGCGTGGGCGGCCGCTGCGCCAACCTGGCAGCCCCCCAGGCCAAACCCAATCCCAGTACATCGCCCAGGTTGTGCAGCGCATCGGAAAGCAGGGCCAGTGAATTGGTATGGAAGCCATAGCCCGCTTCCAGCACCGTATAGGCCAGGTTGATGACGAGGGCCCAGCCGAAAACGCGAGTGGCGGAGCCTTTGGGCAGTTGGGGTGCGTGCGAATGTGCCATGCCGATAGCGTGGCCAATACCGTCAGGCGGACACAATTACACCGCCAGCCTCACTGCCGGGCCTTGTGGCCATGGTCCCTTGTATCCACGGCCCCTGGCATTCATGGCCGCCGGGTACGGCGGGCAAGATCAATCAGCCGCGGCCTTTCACCAGTGTGCCGATGTGTTCGCCATGCAGGATGCGCATGAGATTGCCGGGCACCGAAAGGTCGTAGATGCGCAAAGGCACGTCGCTGTCGCGGCACAGCGCGAAAGCAGCCGTATCCATCACCTGCAGGTCGCGGCGGAGCACTTCGTCGTAAGTCAGCTGGTCGTAACGCACGGCATCGGTGAACTTGCTCGGGTCCTTGTCGTAGACGCCGTCCACCTTGGTTGCCTTCAGCAACAGGTCTGCACCGATCTCGATTGCGCGCAAGGCTGCGCCCGAGTCGGTGGTGAAGAATGGATTGCCGGTACCGGCAGCAAAGATGGCGATGCGCCCCTTTTCAAGATGGCGTACCGCACGGCGACGGATGTAGTCCTCGCACACGTCATTGATCTTCAGTGCGCTCATCACCCGCACGCGCGCGCCAAGTTTTTCCAGTGCGTCCTGCATGGCCAGCGCGTTGATCACGGTGGCCAGCATGCCCATCTGGTCGCCGGTCACGCGGTCCATGCCGCTTGCGGCCAAGCCGGCGCCGCG
This sequence comes from Pseudoxanthomonas sp., assembly GCA_040005195.1. Lineage (GTDB taxonomy): Bacteria > Pseudomonadota > Gammaproteobacteria > Xanthomonadales > Xanthomonadaceae > Pseudoxanthomonas_A. The sequence goes on along the minus strand of JBDTZK010000195.1, from coordinate 2,834 downwards.
GAAGATGTTGCCGCCACCAATCACCAGGCCGACTTCCGCGCCTGCGTCGCGTGCCTCGATGATCTCGCGGGCGATACGGCCAATCACGGCCGGGTCGATGCCGTAGTCCTCGGCGCCCATCAATGCCTCGCCAGAAATTTTAAGCAGGATGCGGCGATAGGCGAGGGGAGCAGTCATGGGCATCTCTTGGGGTGGTCAACCGCCATATTCTAGCTGAGGCCACTGCCAGCGTCAGGTTCTCGGCCACCTAAACGGCATATGACATGCGCGCAGCTTGAATATTGTCCCGCACACCTTCGAAGCCTGCAGGCAGGACGAAACTGTCCCTTGTCACACGCACGGTTTCGCTACCGTCCTGCCCCAGCAAGCGCACTTGGCTGGGAGGCTGGTGGCCGAATCGTTTTCGGGGTACGCAACCCGCCATCTGACTGTTGCGCCGTCCCATAAACCGCACGGGAAGGCATTGCCAGGATCCGATGGGAATTGGCCACTACATGGAGTGGAGAACCGGCTACACCTCGCGCCGAATCGATGGATTCTTTGAGAGTCATCACGGTGGTGCGCGAGGCGGACGATGCTGGCCATGGCGTGGTCCTGCTGAGGTCTGTGCTTATGATGGCGCGCGGCCAGTCCGGCCCTTGTTTACCTTCAAAGGAATCGATATGAGCGTGCGTAGCCTGCAGGAATTTCTGGCCTCGTCGAAGGAAAAGGACGTCAGCAGTGACGCTTTCGAACTTGAGAGCCCGCATATGCTGGAAGTGCGCCTGAAGGGCATGGTCTGGGCCAAGGCCGGCTCCATGGTGGCGCGCAAGGGCGGGGTCAAGTTCACCCGCCAGGGCGTGATGGAACAGGGATTGTGGAACTTGTTGAAGAAAATGGTCAGCGGCGAAGGCATGCAGCTGATGAAAATGGAAGGCGAGGGCCGTGTGTACCTGGCCGATGCTGGCAAGAAAATCACCTTGCTGCGGTTGGCTGGCGAAGCCATCTTCGTCAATGGCAATGACGTGCTGGCCTTAGAGTCCGGCATCGAAAACAAGATCACGATGATGCGCAAGGTCGCCGGCATGTTGTCCGGGGGCTTGTTCAACGTGCGCCTGAGTGGCCATGGGATCGTCGCGATCACGTCGCATTACGAACCGCTGACCTTGCCGGTCAACGCGCAGACCGGACCGGTGTTCACCGACCCCAGCGCAACCGTCGCCTGGTCGGGCGGTCTGACCCCTGAAATCATCACTGATATTTCGCTGGGTACGCTGCTGGGCCGCGGTTCGGGCGAAAGCGTGCAACTGCGTTTCGCAGGCGAAGGCTGGGTAGTGGTACAGCCTTACGAAGAGGTGGTGTTGCAGGGCAAGGAGTGATCGGCAAAAAAGAGGCTCCCGCGCCATCGGGCGCGTTATTCGTTTGCCCGGTGCGGGGTTAAAGCAGTTTGTCTGAACCCACTGTTTCGAGCAGAAAATCCCGCTCTGCACGACCGCGCCCGTGATGGCCTCCCTGCTATTTTCCTTGCGTGTATATGCGCGACTCTCTTTCCGCCTGGCTGTCAGGTTTCCGGGTTGCCTTGCGCGATGAGCCCACCAGCGGCGTATTGCCCTAAATATCCAACGACTCAATTTCCGAGATGGCGCATTAAATTGTGACGGGCATCTCATAAACGAAAATCAATGAAATAACCTAAATCCAACATTTGATTAATTTGTTATTAAGGATTGCGGTTTAGTTGGTATGACGAAAGTCACGGTAGTCGGAGGGCGGGTCCGTCCGGACGCTCAGGTCAAATCAAACTCCAATGGAGAGTCAAACAGTGTCCAAACGCACTTTCAATCGAGCACTCAAGCGCAGCGCCCTTACTGTGGCGCTAGGCGTCTGCTTCAACGCCAGCATCTACGCACAATCCAATACCTCCGGTGCGGTCTTCGGCCAGGCTGCCGTCGGGGAAAAGGTCCTGGTCGAGAATCCCGCTACCGGCTTCAGTCGTGAAATCTCAGTCGGCGCGGACGGCGCGTACCGTGTTTCTGCACTCTCGCCTGGGACCTATCGCATCACCTTGCAGCGTGCCGACGGCACCTCGTCTACGCGCGAGGTCTCGGTCAATGTAGGTACCGGTACCGCGGTAAATTTCGGCTCGAGCGGGTCGGCAGCTGGTGCCACCGACCTGGGTGGGGTCACGGTGACGGCTTCCCGGAGCGTCAATCCGATCGACGTCTCCTCGGTGGAATCCACCACCATCCTGACTTCAGCCCAGTTGGCCAAGATTCCAGTACCGCGTGACACCACCTCGGTGGCGCTGCTTGCGCCCGGAACTGTCCGTGGTGATGGTGCTTTCGGCAACCTGGCCTCGTTTGGTGGCTCATCTGTCGCTGAGAACCAGTACTTCATCAACGGCTTCAACATTACCAACTCGTTCCGCAGCCTGAACTTCTCCAAGGTGCCGTTTGAGGCGATTGCCGAACAGCAGATCAAGACTGGCGGCTACGGCGCCGAGTTCGGCCGTTCACTGGGTGGCGTGGTCAATCAGATTACCAAGCGCGGCACAAATGAATTCAAGGCCGGCGCCAACGTGTTCTGGTCACCGAAGTCGCTGCGCTCTGACGTTGAAAACTACAATTTCTCCAATCCGCTGGTGCCGGGTGATTTCGGCAACGTGGCCGAGAACAACAGCAAGGACACCAAGGATGAGCTGATCGGCGCAATCTGGGCAGGTGGCGCGTTGATACAGGATCGCCTGTTCGCCTACGGGCTGTTGTCCTACGGCAAGACCGACACCGATGCCTGGGGCAATATGGATTCGGTCCTCAACCGCAGTGGCGCCATCAAGAACCCGACCTGGCTTGCCA
>JBDTZK010000194.1:0-4850 GCA_040005195.1 Pseudoxanthomonas sp. | reverse complement strand
AACGTCGACCTGGTCGACCGCCAGAAGAACCGTCTGGTGTGGGAAGGCATTGCCGTGGGCCGCATCGCCAAACTCAAGCCCGACGAACGTGCAGCGCGCATCGACGCGACCATGAGCGAGATCTTCGCCCGCTATCCGTATCGTGCAGGTCAGGCGGGCCAAGCCCCGCGCTGATCGGGCGCCGGCTGGGTTAATCAGTGGGTTGGGTTCTTCGTTTCCGGACGGCAGCTTTTATGCGGCCGTCCGGAAGGGATTGGGCCGGATCAGAAATCACGGTTCAACGGATTGACATAGCAGGTCAGTGCGCGTCGCTAGCTACGCCATCGCTTGCCGGTAGCCGGGATTGCGATTCCTGAAGCAAGCGACGTGGTGTTCTGGGACTATCCAGAGTTTCTCTGAGCGTATCCCTGAGGATGGCCGGCGAATGCCGCGTAGCGCACGTGCAGTTCTTCGGCCGCTTTGGCCAGATCGGACAAGTCGCCGTCGTTGACCACGATGTCGTCGGCAAGGGCCAGTCGCTGAGCGCGCGTGGCCTGCGCGGCCATCATCTGCACAGCCAGGGAATCATCAATGCCGTCACGCTGCATCAGGCGTGCTTTCTGGGTCGCGGGTGGCGCGTCCACCACCAGGATGCGGTGCAGCCAGGGATATGCCGTGCGGCCGCCGCCTTCAGTGAGCAGCGGAATCGCGGCGATGGCGTAAACGCTGTCGGCGGCTTCGCACTGCGCCCGCAATCGCAGGCGGATCACGGGGTGCAGGATCGCCTCCAGCGCATGCCTTGCTGCGTCATTGCCGAAGACTTTGGCACGTAAGCCGGCACGGTCCAGCCTGCCTTCCGCATCGAGTACCGAGGTGCCGAATTCGGCAACCACGGCGGCGAGTGTAGGCTCACCGGGTTCCACGATCTGGCGTGCGATCAGGTCGGCGTCGGCAACGTAGATGCCACGCGCCGTGAATTCGCGTTCCAGCGCGCTTTTGCCCGAGGCGATGCCGCCGGTCAGTCCGATGAAGTAATCACTCATGCCGGCATTATGGCCGGCCCAGCCGCTCACCCGCATCAGCGGGCACGGACAGTGGGTACGCTCAGCGCAGGCCGGCGAACGTCAGGTAGGCGTCAATCAGCTGTTCGCCCCAGAAGAACACCACCCAGCCGGCAATCGCCAGGTAAGGGCCGAACGGGATGGGCGTGGCGCGGTCGCGGCCCCGGGTGGCCAGCCAGATCGAACCGATGATCGCCCCGACTATTGACGAGAACAGAATGATCGGCAGCACGCCTTTCAGCCCGCACCATGCGCCCAGCGCGGCCAGCAGCTTGAAATCGCCGTGACCCATGCCTTCCTTGCCGGTGATCTGCTTGAACAGCCACCACACCGACCACAGCGACACGTAGCCGGCGATAGCCCCGAGCAGGGCGGTCTTCGGCACCATATACAGGTTATCCAGGCTGGCGATCAGGCCCAGCCACATCAGTGGCAGGGTCAGTTGATCAGGCAGCAACTGGGTGCGCAGGTCGATGCCGGCCAGTGCCACCAGGAAGCAACTGAGCAGCGCCGCGCCAAAACCCTGCCAGCCAAAACCGAAGCGCCAGACCGACGCCACCACCAGCACGGCGGTCAGCAGTTCCACCAACGGGTACTGCAGCGAAATAGGTTTGCCGCTGTGGCGCGATTTGCCGCGCAGCATCAGTTAGCTGAGCAGCGGGATGTTTTCCCACCACGACAGGCGCGCACCGGTCTCGGGGTCGTGCGACGGCTCGATCACGATGCCGGGCGGCGGCGGGTCGTAGATCTCGGGCAGTTCCAGGATTTCGGTGGCGTCGCGCTTCCACTGCCATTCCAGCCGGCGCGGCAGGCGCAGGATCACCACATTGAGGAAGCTGCCGACCAACAGGCCCAGGCCTGCCGCAAGGGGATACCCCATGGCGGGGTTCTGATCAAGGAATGCCATGCAGGTTCAGCCGACCACCGCGCCAAGTTTGAAGATGGGCAGGTACATGCCGACCACCATGCCGCCAACCAGGATGCCAATCACCACCATGATCATCGGTTCGATCAGGCTGGCCAGTGCATCGACTGAATTGTTCACTTCCTGCTCGTAGTACTCGGCCACCTTGAACAGCATGGCGTCCAGCGCACCGGCTTCTTCGCCGATGGCCGTCATCTGGATGACCATATGCGGGAAAAGGTTGGTCTGCTTCAACGACATATTGACCGAATAACCCACGGCCACGTCATCACGCACGCGCAGCACGGCTTTTTCGTAGACCGTGTTGCCGGTGGCGCCGGCGACGGTCTCCAGCGCTTCCACCAGTGGCACGCCGGCCTTGAAGGTCACGGCCAGGGTGCGTGCGAATCGCGCAATGGCCGAGTTGTGCATGATCTGGCCCATCACCGGCACCTTCAGGATCACCCGATCCAGGAAATGCTGGAACCTGAGCGAACGCTTCTTGAAGAAGATGAAGGCGAAGATCGCAGCCGCCACGCCGAACAGGATGATCCACCAGTACGACACCATGAACCGTGATGCTGCCACGATGAGCTTGGTGAACGCGGGCAGGTCGGCACCAAAGCCAGCGAAGACCTGCTCGAACTGCGGCACCACGAATACCAGCAGGATTGCACTGACGATTAGCGCTACTGCAATAGTCATCATCGGGTAGAACAAGGCTTTCTTGATCTTTCCCTTCAGCGCTTCCAGGTTTTCCTTGTAGTTGGCAATGGTGTCCAGCACCGTTTCCAGCACACCGGCGCCCTCACCGGCGCGCACCAGGTTGCGGAACAACTCGTCAAACTGCACCGGGAACTTGCTTACCGCCTCGTACAGGGAGGAGCCGCTTTCCACGTCGGTCTGCATGGCCTTGACCATGTTCTTCATGCGCACGTTCTTGTGCCCGCTGCCTATGATCTCCATCGACTGCACGATCGGGATACCCGATTTCATCATCGTCGCCATCTGGCGGCTGAAGAAGGCAATGTCTTTCGGGGTGATCGGCTTGCCGGCGCTGCCAAACAGCGGCTTGGGCTTGGGTTTGACCACCGTTGGCGTAATGCCCAGACGGCGCAGTTCGGCGCGCAGGAAGTTGACGCTCCTGGACTGCTGTTCGCCCTTCATCTTGACGCCGCGCTTGTCGTTGCCTTCCCAGACAAAGTTCACAAGCTGATTGGTACCACCGCCGACGGACGGGCTTTTCTTTATAGCGCTACGGGTCACGGCCATAACAATCCCCTTTATCCGGCATCCCCACGCCGGGCAATGATGACCGCATGGTAGCGTTTTCAAGCGCTCAGCGGTATTTGCCACTGTGACGCCCCGCAGGTTTTATGCAAGCCGCGAGTCCAGACCCAGCAGTGAGGGAGCAGGCACGAGGCCTGCGCGTGAAGAGGCGTTTCCGGCAAAGCCGCGCGCGCGGGCAGGCAGGGCCCGCTACAGCGGGGCCCGTTGTTGCAGTCCTGCTCTTGCAGGACGGCAGCGTCAGTCTTTGGTGATGCGGTTGATCTCGGTCAGGCTGGTAACGCCGGCGCGCACTTTCATCATTGCAGACTGGCGCAGGTCGCGTACGCCGGCGCGCTGCGCGGCCTCGGCAATCTGCATGGCGTTGCCACCGGCCAACACGATGGTCGAAATTTCCGGGCTCATCGGCATGACCTGGTAGATGCCGCTGCGGCCCTTGTAGCCTTCGGTGCATTCCTCGCAACCCACGGCCTCGTACACGGTGAAACCTTCGTCAATCTCGGCCTGGGTAAAGCCTTCGGCCAGCAAGGCATGCGGCGGCAGGTCCACCGCGCGTTTGCACTTGTTGCACAACCGCCGTGCCAGGCGCTGCGCAATCACCAGAGTCACCGAACTGATGATGTTGTAGGGCGCAATGCCCATGTTCATCAGTCGGGCAATGGTCTGCGGGGCATCGTTGGTATGCAGGGTGCTCAGTACCATGTGGCCGGTCTGGGCAGCTTTCACTGCGATCTCGGCGGTTTCCAGATCGCGGATTTCGCCGACCATGATGATGTCCGGGTCCTGGCGCAGGAAGCTGCGTAGCGCGGCGGCGAAGGTCATGCCGCGCTTGACGTTCTGCTGCACCTGGTTGACGCCCGGCAAGCGGATTTCCACCGGGTCTTCCACGGTGGAAATATTGCGGGTTTCATCATTCAGGATGCCCAGCGCCGTATACAGCGACACGGTCTTGCCACTGCCGGTGGGGCCGGTGACCAGCACCATGCCGTACGGCCGCTGGATGGCGTCTTCAAAGAGTTTTTTCTGGTCGGCCTCGTAGCCCAGCTTTTCGATGCCCAGCTTGGCGGCGCTGCCATCCAGGATACGCAGCACCACTTTCTCGCCGAAAAGCGTGGGCAGGGTGCTCACGCGGAAGTCCACCTGCTTGCTCTTGCTCAGGTTCAATTTCATGCGCCCGTCCTGTGGCACGCGCTTCTCGGCAATATCCAACTGCGCCATGACCTTCAGGCGCGCGGTGATGCGCATGTTCAACTTGACCGGGGCCTTGGCCACCTGCTTGAGGATGCCGTCGATGCGCTGGCGCACGCGGTAGTCGTCTTCGTAGGGCTCGAAATGGATGTCCGACGCGCCGCGCTTGATCGCATCCACCAGCATCTTGTTGACGAACTTGACCACGGGCGTGTCGTCTTCCTTGACCGCACTGCCGTCGCCGCTGGGGCTGTCGTCGTCGCCGCCTGTAACGTCCAGTGATTCCAGGCCATCGTCGTCGGCGCTGAAGCTGTCACTCATGTTGTCGTTGAGGTTGGACCACTGCTACAACGTGCGGCGCAGCGAGTCCTCGTCCACCAGGATGGGTTCCACCGCCAGGTTGGTGTGGAACTTGATCTCGTCCAGAGAAT
>JBDTZK010000193.1:0-4854 GCA_040005195.1 Pseudoxanthomonas sp. | reverse complement strand
GGACTGTCGGGAATGGTCCCCAGCAGACGATGCAAGGTGCTTGCCCCGGTGGGCAACGCATCACATAGCACCGACTCCACGCCGGGCGTGTCGCGCAATGTCGCCACGGCGGCGCGCAGGCTCTCGGCCATGCGCTCGGCGGCGCGGCCGGTGGGCGCGGCGAGCGCAATGCGAGGTGGCGCGCCGCCCGATTGCATGGCTTGCGCCACCAGCAACAGCAACAGGCGCGCAATCGTGGTGGTCTTGCCGGTACCCGGTCCGCCTGTCACCAACAGCAGCGCGCGCAGCAGCGCCGTAGCGGCGGCATGCGCCTGGCGATCACCGCCCTCACGTGCTTCAGGGAACAGCAGGCCGAACAACGGCGCCAGCGTGCCAAGGTCGCCTGCAGGGGGAAAGCTGTGGGCCATCTGCTGAAGCCGTGCGGCGAGACGAAACTCGTATTCGCGATAACGACGCAGGTAGAGCAGGCCGTTTTCCAGTACCAGTGGCGTCGAGGTCGAAGCCGGCGCACTGGTTTCGCCAATATCAATCCAGCCCGAGTGGGACAAGGCTTCATGCCACTGGCTTGCTGCAGGCCAATCCATCGCGCCATCGAAGAGGAGGTGTGGACGTGCAGGATCGAACGCCGCGTGGCCCTGGCTCACGGCCAGCGACGCCAGCGCGGCGCCCGCCAGCACCAGGTCCGGCGTGTTCGGATCCAGACGGCGCAGGCTTTGCGCCAGCGCATGGTCGATCACACGCAGGGCACCGCTACGGAACAGCGCGTCGAGCAGGCTCATGCCTCGCCCCCTGCAAACAAGGCATCGAGGGCATCGACCAGGGCGGGCGATGGCGTCCAGGCATGGATGCCGCCAACGTGGCCATCAGTGAATTCAAGCCCGCGACAGAACAGATAACGCACGCCACCACAATCGCGCGCGTAGTCGTAAGCGTCGCCCAGGCGAAAACGCAGCCAGCGATGCAGGGCGACGGTATAGATCAGGGCCTGCAGATCGTATTCGCTGTGTGCCATCGCCTGTTCCAGTCCAACGGCATCGTAGGCGGGCAGACGATTGGACTTGTAGTCGAGCAGATACCAGCGCCCGTCGCGGCAGTAGGTCAAATCGATCTTGCCGGTCATCAGGCCTTCCAGCTGGCGACGCAATCCGAAGGCGCGGCGTTCGCGTGCCACGCCATGGGCATGCAGGATTTCCAGAAAATCCTCGGTCGAAGTCGGCTTCAGCGCGAAATGGAATTCGAGTTCCGCACGGCGCGCTGTGGGTGGCAGTTCACACAGGCGCCCGCCTTCGGGCAGCGGCACCGTGAGCGTAAGACCGACCAGCGAAACGAGTTCGTTAACACCATCGTCGAGATCGATTTCCGCATAACCGGCGCCGAGCAGCGCGTCACGCAACACGGACGCCTGGCCGAGGGGCGCCTCATCGCCGGTCCAATCCGACCATGCGTTGAAATCCACATGTTCCAGTGCGTCATGCAGCACGTTGCCGAAACGACTGCCGCTGAAACGCGCGTCGAAGACCACGGGTAACGCGGTTTCATCGGCAAGCAGAATATCCAGTTCGTCACCGGCGCCTTTTTCGTCGGCGTCCATCGCAGCACTCGCGCCCTGCTCGCCGGCGTCAGCCTTGCTCAGTTGGGTAAAGCTGTAGACCCACCAGTCGCGCGGCACCATCCGTTGCGAGCGGCGCGGCGCCGGTACCGGCATCGCCACTTCCAGCAACAGGACAGGCGGCAATCCCTGCGCAGGACGCACGTCGACCACGATGTCGCTGTTGTCCATCAGGGGCTGCAGCGACGCCGCCATCGGTGCCAGCGCGGCCGCACCGTGTTTGTACAGATCACCGCAGGCCAGCCACAGTGCATGCTCAGCGCGGGTCAGGCCGACATATAGAAGCCGCGCATCTTCGGCGCGCTGTTCGTGTTCCCACGCAGCCACCGCCTGGGTCCAGCGTTGTGAATCATCGTCCTTGCCCATTTTCCAGTGCAGCACACGGCCGTTTTCCGTCGGCACCTGACAATGCCGCGCAGGCTTGTCGCTGGAATGGCCAATGCCGATGAAGGGCAGGAACACCAGCGGAAACTCCAGTCCCTTGGCCTTGTGCAATGTCAGAATCTGTACGCGGCGCGCGTCCGATTCCAGGCGCAGCAACTGCTGCTCGTCACTGGAATCGGCATCGGCGATGTGCCCACGCAACCAGTCAACCAGGCCGTGCATGCCAAGCGCGCGCGCGTCGGCTTCCTGCAACAGCTCTGCCAGTTGCAAGGTGTTGGTCAAGCGGCGTTCGCCGTCGTGCAGACGCAGCAGCCGCTCGGCGTTGGCCGCACACAGGTCGGACACCAGCGCCAGCGGGCCATGGCGCTGCCAGCGTTCGCGCCATTGCAACGCAAGCCCCTGTCGTGAGCTGCGCCAGTCATCGTCGTAGTCCATGCGCGCGATATCGGCGGCATCCAGGCCCAGCCATTGTGTCGACAGTGCCGCGCGCAATCGGCTTTCATCGGCCGGGTGCAACAGTGCTTCAAACACCGCCAGCAGTTCTTCCGCCTGCTCGGTTTCAAACAGGCTCTGTTTGCCTGCAGCGACTGCGGGAATACCCACGGCGGAAAGCTTCGTCTGCATCAGCGACGCTTCGGCATGGCTGCGCACGAGTACCGCAACATCCCCCGGCTGCACCACCTTGCCGTCGATCGTGGCATGGCCATTGCGTGCATCGTCCAGCACGGCGCGAATCTCACTGACACACGCCTCGGCGGCGAGCTGTCGTGATTGCGGCGCGCTGAATGCCTTGGCTGCGCCCTCGGCATCATCCGTGGCATTGGACAGCACACGAACGGTCAACGCGGGTGCGGGCACGCCATGACGCAGATAATCGGAATCCGCATTGCCGGCGCCTGGCAGCACCGGCTGGAAGCGGATGCCCTCGTCAATGAATGCCTGTTCGCCCGCCTGTGCATACAGCGTTTCGATGGCTCGCAACACGGACGGTCGCGAGCGGAAGTTGTGCACCAATGGCGGCGCTTCCACCGCCTCGCGCCTGGCAGCCAGGTAGGTGTGCACATCGCCACCACGGAAGCCGTAGATCGCCTGCTTGGGATCGCCGATCAGGAACAGTGACGGTGCGCTGTCTGCTTCGGCGAACACGCGACGGAAGATCGACCACTGTCGCGCATCGGTGTCCTGGAACTCGTCCACCAGCGCGATGGTGTATTGGCTGCGCAGGTTGCGGGCGAGGGTTTCGCCCTGCGGGCCTTCCAGTGCCTTGGCCACTTCATCGATCAGGTCGTCGTAGGTCTGCAGTCGTCGCGTCTGCTTCAGCAGCGCCAGGCGCTGCCGCGCGTCGTCGCGAATGCGGTACACCAGCACAAGCGCCTGTTCGGCGAGCCATTGCCTGCGCGCGCTGTCCGCGGTGAACCACACCGATAACGCGTCGAACAAGGGCGAAGTCGGCACGCGGTCTTCGGCGCCGGCCTTGGCGAATCCCTGCATGCGTTCCGGCGTGAGCTTGTCGAGGTGTGGGTCATCGCAGGCCAGGCAGGCGCCGTTGAGTCCACGCGCCAGGGATTGCCACGCCTGGTCGAAACTGGCCGCGCGTGCCTTGCGCCCGTCGAAATGCTTAGCGGCGAACGCCTGGGTGATTTTGCTGCGCGCCTCGTCGGCGTGACGTGCATGTGCCTCATTGAGTGCATCGAATGCTGCCTGCAGTGCAGGCGCGGGGTCGGGTGTATCGTCCGGGCGCTCAGGCAGCAGGCGTGGAATTCGCAGCAGGCTGTCGAGGTCACGCGCCAGCGCATCCGGAGACGTCCACAACCCCTGCATCAGCTCGGCTTCACCCGCATCGGCGCCATGCGCGCGCCAGACATCGGCAGCCACTTCGTCCAGCAATTCACGTTCGCTGCCGATCATCTCCGGCGGGTCGAACCCCTGCCTGGTCTGCAGGGCATGCTCGGACAGCACACGCGCGCAGAAGCCATGGATGGTGAAGACTGATGCCAGATCAATCTCGTGTTCGGCACGCGTCAGGCGCGCGTGCAGGCTGGCAATGTCTTCCGACGCCAGTTGGCGCTGCAGGATTTGCAGGGTCAACGCAGCTTCCGGATCACCCTCCGTGACCACGGCAACGCCGGCCAGCAGGCTGCGGCTGATCTCCGCCGCCAATGCCAGCCGCTTGCGCAAACGCGCACGCAGTTCCTGCGTCGCCGCTTCGGTAAAGGTCACCGCCAGTATCTGTCCCAGTGCAAGCCCGCGTTCCACCACCAGGCGCGTCACCAGCGTCGCGAGGGTGAAGGTCTTGCCGGTGCCGGCACTGGCTTCGATCAGCTGTACGCCGTCCAGATCAAGATCCAGATAGGCTTCTGTTGCGGGCACGTGTGTGGTCATGCGCCCTGCCCTCCGCGACCCTGCACCACGGCGTCGAACACGATCGTGGCGATGGCACGGAACTCCTCGCCCAGGTCCTCATCTTCGAACGGGTTGCGTCCACGCAGCGCCAGTCTTGCACTCGCGGTGTCGCCTTCGCTGTAGCCGCGATCGGCATGCCATTGGTCTTGCGCGCGCTCCCACGGTGACTTGCTGTTGGCGCGCGGTTTCATGCCGGCCTGCAAGCGTTGTTCGCCGTCGTAGAACAACCAGCCGGCGCGCGGCGCGAACGGCAATGGTTCGCGCAAGCCTTGTGCGCGCAACTGCAGCAGCGCGATCAGCGCGTCGCGCGCGCGGTCGGCGGCGACGGGTTCGCGGGTCGTCGGGCCGGGACCTTCGCCGGTGTCGTGGAACTGGAACAACCGGCTTCCTCGGCCCAGCGCGGACATCACCAGCCAGTCCAGGCCGTGGGCAATCTGCGAAGGCCCGTGCAAGGTGTC
>JBDTZK010000001.1:0-16467 GCA_040005195.1 Pseudoxanthomonas sp. | reverse complement strand
AATTCGTTCTCGGCAAACTGCAGTTCCTGCCAGCCCAGCTGGGCGTTGCCAGCCACCACTTGTTGCTTTGGTCTGGCCTTGATCAGGGCCAGCGCGGATGCCGTGGGCACGTACTTGTTGCGATTGCGTTTGACGAACATGTCCCAGTTGGGTTCGGCCTTCTTGCCGGTATCCGTGGACTTCAGATAGCCATGCTTTTTCAGGGCGTACTCGAAGCGGGAGAACCAGAACAGGAAATCGAACGCGGCGGCGTTGAGTTCCGGGGTGATGTCGCTGTATTTCATGGAGGACCTGGGGGTATGCGGAGCCGCACAGGATTGCAGCCTACTACGCGCGTGGCAACGCGTTGTTGCGTAAAAGGCTGCCGCGCGGGTGTTTCTTCGACATCCAGGCCCTCTGCGCTGGCCTCCCATGCAGGTCAACATGATCCGACGCTGCTTGCAGGCGCCGCGGGTATTGGCCCCGGCGCTACCGGTCGTCGTTGTGTCCGGCGTGCGTGCCCTGTACGCACCAGACAGCATCATGGGCGTCGTACCCACGTGCCGCTTTCGCACTTGACCGATGACGACATCTCAGCCGCGCCTCAATGCCTGCACAAGGATTGTGCCGCGCCGCGTCCACAACCGGGCAGGCGAAGGTCGCTACGCTTCCGTCATCGGCACTCCAACAGGAAGAACCGTCACCGGCATCGCAGCGCAGGCTGATGGTGGAGCAATAGGGAGTCGGTCGAAGTATGCAGTGCCCGGTGCAATCAGGCAGGGCTGGAAGGGGAGCCGCGCCGCAAAATGCACGGCTCCCCTTGTGTCGCGCCGTGCCGTGGCACGGGCGTCTTTCAGGCAACGGTCAGCGTGACGTCGATGTTGTTGCGCGTGGCATTGGAATACGGGCAGACCACATGGGCCTTCTCGACCAGCGCTTCGGCCTGTTCGCGCGGCAGGCCGGGCAATGAAATGCGCAGCGCCACTTCAATGCCAAAGCCATCGGGTATCTGGCCGATGCCGACCGTGCCCTGCACGGAGGTGTCGGCGGGAAGGGCTATTTTCTCGCTGGCGGCGACATGCTTCAGTGCGCCGAGGAAGCAGGCAGAATAGCCCGCGGCGAACAGTTGCTCAGGATTGGTGCCGTCACCGCCGCCACCGCCCAGTTCGCGCGGGGTAGTCAGCTTTACTTGCAGCGCGCCGTCCGAAGACTTTGCCTGGCCGTCGCGACCGCCAGTGGCCGTGGCGGTGGCTTGATACAGAACTTTTTCAATCGACATGCGAGTGCTCCGTGGGGGTGTGGGTTGGAATGGGTGGGAGTGGGTCAGAAATCAAGGGTAGGCAAGTGGCATCAGCAACCATCGGCAACCGGTACTATTTTCCGCACACACCGTGGGGCAGTGGTTCGCGGGTTGTCACGGCACGCTTTCCTGTGCGCATCGCGGAATGTCCGATCCCACCACGCAATTGACGCAGCACTGCAGCGCGGGTGCAGCAGTCGGCAATAGTGGGCCGGCGGCCACCGCGGCGGCGCGTGGCAATGTGGCGAGTTGTTCCGCAGGTTTCAGTTTCAGCAACACCGCCCAGTCCTGGCGATTGAAATTGCAACCCGACTCGCTGTCGGGGGAGCACGGCGTATCGTCACCCGTGCGTTTCGGAAGCCCCCAGAATTCGCCATTGCGGTTCAATGGCAGCATGCGCATGGTGACGCCCTGCTGCACGTTGCCGCCGATCAGGTAAGCCGTGGCGTCGTTGTTCGGGTTGGTGGCCACCACGATGTCGCAGTGCATGAACAGCCCGCCCGGTTTCTCCAGCAATGCCTGAAGCCCTTCATGGCCGAACGCATGATTGCTGTGGCGCACGTAGCACAGCAGGTCGCCCACTGACGGTGGCGTGCGTGCTGGATCGCGATACGCGTAGGCGCTGGTTTGCGGGTGCAGGTACGCGGCACGCACGTAGGCCAGGTGGCTGGCATCGGGGCGAAAACCCGGAAGTCCGGCCTTCACCATCACCCAGGAAATGAAGGTTGCCGACCACGGATTATCGATCACGAAGCCACGACAGGCCGTGCCGGGATAACTGGGGCTGGCTGCGTACTCGCAATCCGTGGCGCCTGCACGGTGGGCGATGGAGGGCAGCAGGCCGGCTTCCTTCCAGTAACTGGCAACGCGCCGCCAGGCCGGTGTCTGGCCGTCGCCCAGTCTGCTGGCTTCCCCTTCGGACACCGTGGCACTGGCCATGCGGCCATTGCGATCAATGAAGGGGCGATACCAGAGCATGTGCTCGTTGCAGGCCGCCGCCGCGATGCGCGTTGCCACATCGGGCGCAGCGGTCTGGTTGCGCAGCACGGGGCACACATCGGCGGCATGGGCGTTTGTCGCCAGGAGCAGGAGGAGGGGGACAGCAAGCAATGGGCGCATGGGGGGATTTCATGGGGGGGCGGAAGTGCGCCCGGGCATCATGCCAGAGCCGGGCTGCCGCGGTGGTGACGCAGGTGATTGCAGGCAACTGCCGACCTGCGCCGCACCGCTTTGTGATGCACGCAGACGTGTCGCGATGGGCTGAGCGGTTATTGCTTCTTGCGCAGGAAGTGTTCTGGCTGGGCGCAGATCACGATCTCCCCGGGGGCGTTCACCGTGCCGATGGCTTGCACGCGATCACCTGGCTTGAGCGCCTGCAGGTCGGGGAGCGGCTGCGCCTTGCACAGGTTCCAGCGCGCAGGCAGTTGCGTGCGCACGGTACCGGCGTCGGTGGTCGCAATCGATAGGATCGCATTGCCGTCATAGGCCCACGGGGCCGTATCAACGGCGAGGACGCGGCCTTCAATGGTCGCTTGCTGTCCGACGACCCATTCTGTATTTGCGGGCGTAGTGGCGCAGGCAGACAACGTGATCAGTAATGCAGCAAGCGTGGTGCGGCGAGTCGTGGGTGGATCAAACAGGTATCGGGTCATAAAAGGGCTCCGGTATGCAGGATCATGGCCTGCCATTTCCAGAGCATCGCATGTTGTCTTGAAGTGGAAGCTGACTTTGCCTGTATTGTCCGCACATCCGTGCCCGCCAGGTTCGGCTTGAGCCTTGCATCAGGAGCCAACGGAAAGCCCGCAACACGAGGTGTCCCATGCCATGTCGGCCCGCCACACGCCTGCATCCGCCGTGTCCCCATGGAGCGTATTGTCTGCATGAGCATGGAGCCCACACCTAACCCTCACCGAGTTGTCTTCGCATCGCTGCGCGCTGCCTGCAGGCTCGCGGTGATCCTGGTGGCCAGCGTGATCCTGATGCCATCGCAGTGGATGGTGATGCGCTTTACCCGTGGCCGCGGTTCTTTCGTGCTGCCGCGGTTATGGTTCCGCTGCCTGCGCATGGTGTTGGTAATCCGTGTCGAACTGGTCGGCACGCCACGCGAGGCAGGCGATACGTTGTTTGTCGGCAACCACGTCTCGCATTTCGACATCGTGTTGTTGGGCAGTCTGCTGCACGCGCGTTTCATCGCCAAGGACGACATGCAGCGGTGGCCTGGAATGGATTTCATCGGCGGACTGGCGCAGACCGTGTTTATCAGTCGCCGTAGCCGCGATGCCGCCAGCGTGGCCGCGGCGCTCGCCGCACAACTGCGCCCGGACCATGACCTGGTGTTGTTCCCCGAAGGCACCACGTCGTCGGGCGAATCCGTCGCCCCGTTCAAGTCGAGTCTGTTTGCATTGTTTCTGGGTGCACAGGGCGCGAAGCAGGCATGGACGTTGCAACCCTTTACGCTGGATCTGCGCGCGGTCGATGGACGTGCGTTGTCGGCGGGCGGCGACCGCGATGGCTATGCCTTTCATGGCGACATGGAGGCGGGCGCACATGTCAAACGCTTCCTGCGCCTTTCGGGTGCAGTGGTGCGGGTGGTATTCCATGCCCCGATCACGCTGCCGGAGGGCACCGATCGCAAAGTGCTGGCGATGCATCTGCATGACCTCGTTGCGTCCGGGATTTCCCACCCTCGCTGACACGTGGCAGGCCGTTCTTCAGATACGCATGCGCATGCGACGGGCTTCAGGGCTGGCATCATGGCGGCCATGCCGATCACTGTCGACCACCTGCGCCGCTACGCCATTGCCCGCACGCTGTTCAAGCCGACCACGCTGATGCGGGCCATTGAAAAACTCGGCTTCGTGCAGGCCGATCCGATCCGCGCGCCGGCCCGCGCGCAGGACCTGACCCTGCGGCACCGTGTGATTGGCTACCAGGCCGGCGAGCTTGAGCGGCGCTATCCGCGACTGGCGGTAGAGGAGGACTTCTTCGTCAACTACGGCTTTCTTCCGCGCGCGCACCATGCGCTGATGCATCCGCGCAGTGCGCGACAGGGATGGACGCCGACGCGCTGGAAGCAGGCGCAGGCGGTTCGCGAATTCGTTGGCCTGCGCGGCGTGGTGCATCCGCGCGAAGTCGACGCACATTTCGGCCATGGCAAGACCACCAACTGGTTCGGTGGCTCTTCCAATGCCAGCACCCAGTTGCTGGATGGCATGCATTACCGCGGCCTGCTGCGCGTGGCCGGACGCGTCAGTGGCACGTGCACCTATGCGGTACGCGAGGATGCCGAACCGGTGGACAGGGCCGGCATTGATGCCCGCCTGGATGCGCTTATCGACGTGATCGTGCGCAAGTACGCGCCCTTGCCCGATGCCAGCCTGGGACAGTTGGTCGCGTACCTGGGCCGTGGCGTTCCGCAATGGAACGCGGCACGCAAACCGGCGTTGCTGCGCGCACGACAGCACCTGCAACGCGCCAGAGTGGACGGCGTGGATTGGCTGTGGCCCGGTGACGAGCGCGCGGACAGCCGCCGTTGGAAACCCGACGACCAGGTGCGCCTGCTCACGCCCTTCGATCCCGTGGCGTGGGATCGCCGACGTTTCCAGTTGTTCTGGGGCTGGGCCTATCGCTTTGAAGCGTACACGCCCGCGTCCAAGCGCAAGCTGGGTTATTACGCTCTGCCGTTGCTGTGGCGCGATCGCGTGATCGGCTGGGGCAACCTGTCGGTGGCCGAGGGCGTGTTGCACTCGCAGCTGCATTACGTGGAAGGAAAACCGCCGCGTGATGCGCTATATGACGAGGAACTGGACGCCGAACTTGCGCGCATGCGCGTGTTTCTGGGGCTGTCGTTGTAGCGCATAGAGGAAGCGCTCAGTAGCCCGCGAGTGGATCAGGGCTTGCCCTGCCTGGCACCGGGTTCCACTTCAGGATCATTGCGTTCTTGCGCAGAACGCTTGCCGGGCTGTTCGCCCACTTCATGGGTGGGCTCAAGGGCACGATCCGGTTGTGACGGGTCCAGTTCGGGTGGCAAATGCGGGTCGGGATGCATGGTCAACGCTCCATTTGGTGCTGGCAGCGTGCACCCCCGATGCGCAGGATGGCGTGAAGTCGTGCGCGGCAAGCGTGAACCTGGACGGCACTATCGCTCTGGTTGCAATGACGCAGTCGCAGGATCATGGCAATCTGCACGGGTTGCCACATGCTTGGAAAAAATGGAAACCCAGCTTCTCTCCGGCCGTTGCGCCTGCGGCCAGACCGTGTTCCAGATCAACGCGGCCACGGCCTGTGAGGTCTGCTATTGCGACACGTGCAGGCAGGTATCCGGTGGCGTGGGCATGGCCTGGGCCACCGGCTTGCGTGCCTCGCTTTCCATGCATGGACCGGTGTCGCGGTGGCGATCCTCCGATCATGCCTTCCGCCATTTCTGCGCGTCCTGTGGCACCCAGTTGCTGCTGATCCAGGAACAAGCCGGGGACATGGTGAAAATCGCAGTGGGTGCGCTTGAGCCGCAGGACTGCATGCGCATGGACCACGAGAGCCACCGGGAAAGCCGACCGCGATGGGCACGATCACTCACCGTGGCCGTAAGCTGTCAGTCGTAGTAGTCGCCACCGATCAGGGTGCACACCTGCGGTTCGGTGAAGCCATGGAATCGCTTGCCACCCGGCGTGTTGCGCTTGGCGAAGAGCTTGCCGTTGGCCGGCGTGCGCTCGCGCTTTTCCACCAGCAGCCATTTGGCGTAGTCGTTCTGCAGGTTGCGTGCCCGGATCGGGTCTAGTTTGAGGCGGGCCATGTCGGGTCCTGCGCGGAAGGCGCGACAAAGTTACGCGACCACGGCGATTTCGGGAACCCGTTGACGCTTTTTTTCCTGGTCCAGTCAGGGCGGCTCTCGCTGGCCCAGTGCCTCAGGCCAGGACGTCGCTCATCAATACGCTGCGTTCATTGCGGCAGACGCGGTTACGGCCGGCGGCCTTGGCGCGATACACCGCACTGTCGGCCGCGTGATAGAGCGCATCGACGTCGCGGTGGATGCCAGGGTCGAATTCGGCCACGCCAATGCTGGTGGTCATGCCCAGGCTCAGGCCATCCACGGCAATCGAATGCTCCACCAGGTCGGCGCGGAATTTTTCCGCACGTTGCATCGCTGCGGCCAGGTCATGGCTGGGCAGCACCACGCCGAATTCCTCGCCACCTACCCGCGCGGCGAGCTCACCCACGCCACTGAAACCGGTGTGGAGACGCCCGGCGATGGCCACCAGGCAGGCATCGCCCACCGCGTGTCCGTGGCTGTCATTGATGTGCTTGAAATGATCGATATCAAGCAGCAATAACGAAAGGGGTTCGCCGCTGCGCTGCGCCTCGATGGCGGCCTTGGCCAGCACATCGGCGAACTGACGCCGGTTGGCAAGTTCGGTCAGCGGGTCAATGCGGCTCTGGCGCGAGAACAGGTCGCGCTGGCTGCGGAGTTTCTGGTCCAGGTCCAGGCGCTGCTGGTATTCCGCATGGCTGCGGAGCAGCGAGATGATCACGTAGGACAGGTACACCAGCATCATCAGGCCGTTGACGCGCTGGGCCGGCATGCTGAACATCATAGTGAGTCCCGGCAGGCAGAGCAGGGCAATGCTTGCGAAGGCAAAACGCCTGCGCATGCTGAACGCGTGGGCGATGGCCGTGGCCAGTCCCAGCGTGAACAGCAATGCGGTGGTACGCGCGGGCCCGAATGCAGGGTCCAGCACGGACCAGAGGAAAAGGCCGCCCCACAAGACACAGGTGAACAGCACGATGCCCCAGTGGACGTAAAGCCAGCGCTTGATCTGTGGCTCATCCGGTTCATCGCCGGCTACCGGACGGTGAATGAAACGTTGCAACGCCAGGGCGCCGAAAGCCAGCAGCAACCCCCAGCTGGCCAATGGCGCGCGCGTGAATGCGCCGCCATAGAGGCCTACCAACAGCCACGCCGCCGCGTAGAAAGGCCCACCCGTCAACGCGCGTTGATAGGTGTCTGCCATTTCCTGGGTAAGCCGGCGTGTCTGGATGATATTCATGCGAAACCATTGCGGCCTGTGAGGGGCGGAGTCAGGGCGAGTAGTTGGATCCGTAAAGTGCTTGCAACAGCAATGCCAGTTTTTCTGTGCGCCCCAAAGCCGCGTCAGGTCCCCACCTGCCCGCGTTGAGCCGTCACATTCTGACGTGAACCGCCGCCTTCGGTGCAAATTCCGTTGTTCTTGGCCCGGTTGTGCACTACGGGCCATTACCGCCGCCAGGTCGCTGCCTCCTGAACAAGGCTCGCGCAAGGCCTGCGCATCAGGTCCACTACCTTACCAGCGCAAGCGAACCACACTTCGGTTAGCCACAAGTGAACAGGCGTTGGCCCTGTCTACTCACCTCAATTGAACTTGAGACATGGAAAGCTCAGCCCATGAAACGCGCATGCTGCGCGAAAAACAGGGAGCACTGGCAATGGCCGAGCACAAGCACGAACAGAAACCCGGCGCTGGAAGTGGTTATCGGGAGCAGCCTGATCCACGTGGGCAGCCCGGACAAGATCAGGAAAAAGACGGCAGACAGTTACCCGAGGAAGCGGATGCAGGCGAGCCCAAGCCCAAGGAGCCCTGAGCAACCCTGTCAGGAAGTAATTTCTCCGGAAGCCAGCCACGCAGTAGGTAATAAAGCGAAGAGCCAGGCGAGTGCTAAAACAGAAATCTGATCAGACATCTGATCGCCAACAGGTTTCGTGAAAGATCAGGCGTGGAGAAGTATCGTGGAGAAGTATCAGGTAGCGCGCATGCGGCCCCAGGCATGGCGCACGATCTGGTCGGCCCATCGCCAGTCAAGCTGCTGGTGCCTTGCAATCGTGCTGGTGTAGCGGTCACGCAGTCCGGGCAGTATTTCCGCCAGCAGCTGATGGTGGAACAGCAGGAAGCAGTCGTAGCCGAACTTGATGGTCGGTACATAGTCTTCAAACGGCAGCGACGCGTCGCGGAATTCAGTCGTGGGGAAGATCCGTCGCCAGTATTCCAGTTCCGCTTCGATATCCAGCAACACGCCCTGGCCGGGCGCAATCTGCCTTTTTACATCCATCCGTATCCCCCTGTCCTGATCCAATAAAACATTTCGATAGTCCGCACGCAAAGGGTCACGCGGGTTGCCAGCGTGTGCGGTCTGTGGAGTCATTGTCTCTGCCCTGCTTCCGTATCGACACATTCCACAATCGCACTGAGGCGATTGCGTACGTACAACCAGTCGTTCTTACAACATGTATTGCTTTCGATGGAAGCCGCCTCGCCTGCGAACCAGGGCCAGAAGCCCGGCGGCGCATGTTGGTCCACCAGCATTCTCGGCATGTGCCGTTCAAGCTCGTCAACCATTGCATCCAGTGCCGCCCTGTCCATCTGGTATTTGTCCTGCAAGATCGTCTGCATTCGCTCAGGCAATCAGCAGGCCTTGGTACTTCAGCCAGCCCTCCACGCGGAAGCGCGAATCGCCCACGGCATTCACGGCACGCTGCAACTGATTTTCCGAGACGCCGTAATGTCGTGCCCACGAACGCAGCTCGCGCTTGTCGGTCGTGGTGATGTTTTGTGGCAAGGCCGCTGCAATGACGGTGGCCGGTTGTGCGAGCATGCAGGAGGTTCCTGGGACGAGGTCTGCGACGATAGTCAGGTGTAGCCGATCAATTCAGCGTGAAGGATCAAGCTCTGGCCGCTAATGCGAGGCAAGGCTTCAGCTGCGGTTTGATTAGTTTGGCGCGGTCTTGATCGGCGAAAGCATCGTGACCCTGTCCGGTTCCCTCCCTCGACCCGTTTTCCGCACTGCCTCTGTCATTCGCCGCCATGAAGTGCCTATAACAACAAGGCCCCGCAATGCGGAGCCTTGTTGCATTCAAACATCGACAGAATCAGTGCAGATCGACATACGCCACCTTGTCTTTGTAATCCTTCTTCGGGTCCACGCCAAGCAGCATCTTGACGCCCGCCAGCAGGCTGGACGCATTGAGCCAGATTTCAGCATGTTCGGCATCCAGGCGCAGCAGGACCAGCTTCGGGTCGTCCTTGCCGTCGTACCAGGCGGCGACAAACGGGTTCCACAGGCGATCAATCACTGCGCGGTCCATATCCACGCTCAGGTTGCCCTTGATGCTGGCGAAAAGTTCGTGGTCTTTCGAGCTGAACGCCGCTATCGCGCGATGTCCCTCGGCCAGTTGCTTGACCATCGCGTTGTCCCTGGAAGTTAAGAACCAGATCGGACCGTGTTCGTCTTCCGCCTGTGCGGTCATCGGCCGTGAGTGGCCATCTTCCACGCCATCCAGGCCCAGCATCAGCGTGCGGTCCGATTTCAGCGCCTTCCAGAATTTCTGTTCGAGTTCCTGCGGGTTGGACATGCTGTTTCATCCTCGTCTGCTGCATCCGCGATTGCGAATGCTGTGCCCTGGAGTATTCGCAGGCGCAAGGATGCTTGACGTGAAGCCAGAAGCCACGCAGCTCCACTGGCTGCTAACGATCTGATGGATCAGGCCTGCCGTGGAATGCACCGCTTGCCGCTCATCACCGGATTGTCTACCGTGTGATTCCGACGTTGAACAAGCACGCCGCATGACCCGCAACTCCTGGATCTGGCTCGTCATCGCACTGACGACAGCTGCATTGCTGACCACGTTCGTATTCGACCGACAGCTGCGCACAGACAAGCCATTCGCCGCCCCTTATGCGACGCCTTTTGGATGGACTGCCCAATTGCAGCTTTCAGCCGGTGATGGGGTGCGTGGTTTCCGCGACGGGACGGCATCGCAAGCGCGTTTTGATGATCCTTATGGGCTGGTGGTGGATGGCGACGGTGTCTTGTTCATCGCCGATGCCGGTGAAAACAACCGCATTCGACGGATCGGTATCGACGGCAACGTGACCACGCTGGCGGGTGCGGTCGAGGGGTTTGCGGATGGCCTGGGCACAGCGGCGCAGTTCGACACGCCCTCGGGCCTGGCGGTCGATGCCGCGGGCAATGTGTATGTGGCCGACACCGGCAACCACGCGATACGCAAAATCACCCAGCAAGGCTTTGTCACCACACTGGCAGGCGACGGCATCGCGGGACTCCAGGATGGCCCAGCATTTCAGGCGCGTTTCAACGCGCCGATGGGCGTGGCCGTGGATGCCGCAGGCAATGTCTACGTGACAGACACTTACAACGACCGCATCCGCAGGATCGGCAGCGATGGCGTGGTCACTACCCTGGCCGGTGGTGGACTGCCGGGTTACCAGGATGGGTGGGGTGAAGCGGCGCGCTTCGACACGCCCACTGCGCTGGCGCGTGATGCGCTGGGGAATCTGTGGGTCGCCGACCTGCGCAATAACGCGATCCGCAAAGTGTCGCCAACAGGCGAGGTCACCACGCTGCCGACCATTGCGCCGGATGATTCCAATGCCGGTCTGATGCAGCGGCCGCTGGCGGTTGCAGTCACGCGGGACGGGATGCTCTATGTCAGCGAGATGGCACAAGGCCGCGTGCTGCAGCTCGCGCGAAGCGGGCAGTGGCACCTGCTCACCGGTGACAGCACGCAGACGCGATTGTCGCGGCCGGCCGGCTTGGCCGTCGATGACGCCGGCACCCTGCACGTCACCGATGCCACCAGCCATCGCGTGCACCGCATCGCACCGGTTGCGGGGGGCACGCCGGCGCGGGAAAGCATCACTGGCCCTTCGCCCAAAGACCCGTTGCCGGTCACCGCAGGTCGCTGGCCACTGCGACCACAGAATGGCTGGCACGAAGTGGTGGGTACCTTGGGTGAAGTGCGTGGCAACTACCAGAACGAAAGCCGCGACCACCTGCATGGTGGTTTGGATATACGCGGTGACGTAGGCGCCGAGGTGTTGGCCATTGCGGATGCGAAGGTCAGCAGTCCCTACAGTGCGTGGGCATTGGGAGGCCTCGGCGAGGGCATGGCCTTGGGTGACCTGTCCTATATCCATATGCGTGTGGGACGTGATGCACGCGATCGGGTGATCGATCCCGAACGTTTCCAGCAATTGCTGGACCAGGAAGGCAAGCCTGAACGCATGCGCGTGGCGCGCGGGACGCGATTCGAAGCTGGCGACGTGCTGGGCAGCATCAACCGCATGGCGCATGTACATCTCAGCGTGGGCGCCAGCGGCTTCGAGCGCAACGCGGCCGCACTCGATTTCACCGGTTACGCGGACAGCATCGCGCCGCACATAGACAGCATCGGCTTGCTGGATGCGTTCGACCAGCCGCTGTCCGAAAAAACAGACGGACACGTGATCGTGCCGCGCACCTTGCCCGGGGTGCAGATCGTGGTCGATGCCTGGGACCAGGTGGATCGCAACTTGCCGCGTCGTCGTCTGGGTCTGCATGCGGTGGGCTATCAGGTATTGCGCGCGGATGGCACGCCGCTACCGGGTTTCGAACAGCCGCGCATGGATATCGTGTTTGACCGCCTGCCTGCCGACGAGGCCGTCAAGGTGGCCTATGCACCAGGCAGTGGCATCACCGTGCACGGCAATGCCGTTACCCACTTCAAGTACGTGGTGACCAACCTGGTCCGTGACGGCCTGTGGTCGACGGGTTCCTGGCAGACTGCCGCTCTGCCGCCAGGCGACTATCTCGTGCGCATCACCGCCCGCGATTACATCGGTAACCAGGCCATGGCCGGGCGCGACCTGCGGGTGAGGCTGGAGTAACCATCGGCCGTCTGCCCGTTCAGTCTGCAGCGGCTGCCAGCACGCATATGGGTCAAAAAGCGACGCGCCGCGCTTAGCGCAATGCGTTCACTGAACGGGATTCCGGTGTGCATCCGCAGTGGTATGGCATGCGTATGCACCATTACATATGCGGTTTGTGGTGTTCGCCGGCCACGCGGTCAGGGTTGGTATGGATATTGCATAACTGTTACCTGATGGCCGCCGGCCGTCCGGGCCCGCGTGGCCATGCATAAATGGAAATCGTTGATGCCACATCCCCCAGGGACTCATGCAATTTCCTTCTCGTGGCGCGGGCTGTGCCTGCTGTGGCTGGCGTGTGCGGCTCTCAGCAATCCGGCGTTGGCGGTTGAGCTGGCAGTGAGCACGTCAGGTGGTGGCATGCCGCTGGGTGAAGCCGTGGTCAGCCTGAAGCCGACACGTGACGGTGCACTGCCGGCCGGCGCAGGCACGCGCGCAGTCATGGATCAGCGTGGTTCGCAGTTCACTCCTCGCGTGCTTGTCGTGCAGGCCGGCACCTCGGTGGCGTTTCCCAACAGTGACCAGATCCAGCACCAGGTCTATTCCTTCTCGGCCATCAAGCGTTTCGAGTTGCCGTTGTATGCCGGCAAACAGGTCGGGCCAATACGTTTCGACCAGCCTGGCGTCGCCGTACTGGGGTGCAACATCCATGACTGGATGATCGGCTACGTGGTCGTGGTCGACACGCCTTATTTCGCCAAAAGCGACGCGCAGGGAAATCTGGTCATCGACGCGCCACCCGGCGTCTACACGCTGCAGGCCTGGCATGAACGCCAGACCGGCGCGCCGCACGAGCAGAGCATCACGCTGGTGGCAGGCAAGCGGCAATCGATCATGTTGGCGCTGGGGGTGAAGGCCGAAGCCGCTTCGCGTCCCGGCAACGACCGACTGAAGGCTTTGCAGGAAAAATTCCGCAGGATCAAACCCGCGGCATGATTTTTTCCCGCTTCCAGAACAAGATAGTGGCGTTGATGATCGTGGTGGTGCTGGCGGCTCAGCTGGTCACTTTCGCGGTGGTGCACGTGGCTACCGAGCGTAGCGTGGGTAACCAGTTGCGCGAGGAGCTCGGTGTCGGTCAGCGCGTGTGGGCGCGTTTCTACGAAGGGCGTGGCGAACAACTTCTGGAGAACGCCGCAGTCCTGGCTGACGATTTCGGTTTCAAGGCCGCAGTGGCCAGCGCGGATCCGCCGACCATGCACTCAGCGCTGGCCAACCACAGCAGCCGCATCGATGCGCAGGCGTCGGTACTGCTGTCGCCGGAAGGGGAATGGATCACCGGCCTCGGCAACGCCAGCCCGCAGGCACAGGCACGAGCCATCGCCCCATTGCTGCGCGAGGCGCGTGCCGAGGGTTACGCCGTCGCCGTGGTGGCACTGGATGGCAAGCTCTACCGCATGGCGCTGTTGCCGGTGATGGCGCCGAACCTGGTGGGCTGGGTGGGCATTGGCACCGATTTCGGAGATGCATTCGCGCGTGACTTCCATGGGGTCACCGGCCTGGAGGCCAGCTTCGTTTCACTGGATGCCGCGCATCCACGCCTGTATGCGTCCAGCCTGGATGCCGTGGCGCGCCAGGCCTTGCAGCAACTTCCTTCCAGCACGATCCGCGCCGACCGCCGGGTGCGCACGCTGCATGCGAACGATGACCAGTATTACGCCGTAGCCGAACCACTGTCAGACAATGGCGAAGTGACGCTGCTGTTGCAGGGCTCGATGGATTCGGCGATGGCGCCTTACCTGGCACTTGAATATCGCATCCTGATCTTGTCCGGCGTTGCTGCGGTGGTCGCGTTGATGCTGGCCGCTTGGCTGGGCCGCAATATCAGCCGGCCCATCGGGCAGCTGGCCGTCGCGGTACGCCGCGTGCAGTCGGGCGATTACTCGCAACCGGTGGAAGTGCACGGTCGTGACGAGATCGCTGACCTGGCCAGCGCCTTCGGGAACATGCAAGGCGAGATCTCCGCGCGTGAGGAACGCATCCTCCACCAGGCCAACCACGACGCGCTGACCGGGCTACCCAATCGCAACCTGGCACGCGACCGTCTGGAATCCGCAGTGCGTCGCAGCTACGGCGGTGACCGTTGCTGCGTGGTCCTGATCATCGACCTGGACCGGTTCAAGGAAATCAATGACACGCTGGGCCATGACTTTGCCGACAAGGTGTTGTCGGAAGTGGGCGTGCGCCTGCGCCAGGGCGTGGAGATTTCGGATTTCGTCGCCAGACTGGGCGGCGACGAGTTCATGCTGTTGCTGGAAGGCGTCAAACGCAATGACGTGATGTCCCGCGCCAAGGAGCTGCTGTCACACCTGCGTCGTCCACTGGATATGCCGCGGACCCGCATCCACCTGGACGCCAGTATCGGGATTGCGCTGTATCCCGACCATGGCACTGATTCCGAGACCCTGTTGCGCCGCGCCGACATTGCGCTGTACGAAGCAAAAAGTGCGCATATGGGTGTCTCGGTCTACCAGCCAGGACGCGATGAAACCCATCTACGCAGACTGTCGCTGATGACCGATTTGCGCCAGGCCATCGACCGCCGCGAACTGCACCTGTGCTTCCAGCCCAAGATCGACGTGCCCAGTTCACGCGTGGCGCATGTGGAGGCGCTGTTGCGCTGGACGCACCCGGTGCTCGGGGCCATTGGCCCTGACGAATTCATCCCGCTGGCGGAACATTCCGGTTTCATCCACGAGATCACGCGCTACGTGCTGCACGAGGCGCTGCGCTGCAATGCCGAATGGCGCCGCCAGGGCCTGGATCTGGGGATTGCAGTCAATCTTTCGGCCATGGATCTGATGGACGCCGACCTGCCCGACTATCTGCAGGACTGCCTGCAGCGGCATGGCGTTCCCGCGCGCAAACTCATTCTGGAAGTGACAGAAAGTGCACTGATGCGCGATGTCGAATATGCAATCCGCATGCTGCAGCGTTTGCGTGATGGCGGCGTGCGCCTGGCCATTGATGATTTTGGTACGGGCTATTCCTCCTTGGCGCAGCTCAAGCGGATGCCGGTCGATGAGCTGAAGATCGACAAGAGCTTTGTCATGCAACTTGTGGAAGGCAGTGACGACGCGGTAATCGTGCGCTCGACGATCGAACTGGGCCACAACATGGGCTTGTCGGTGATCGCGGAGGGCGTGGAAGATGAAAACGCCATGGCGCTGCTGCGCCGCTATGGCTGTGACATGGTCCAGGGTTACCTGTTCAGTAAGCCGCTGGAACAAACCGAGTTGCTGGAGTGGTGCCGCAAGGACCTGCAACCCGCCAATGCATCCTATGCGCGCCCGCGCTTGCCGTCACTGGATACGCGGGCGTGAAGTGGGTGGTGCATGTTGCGATGCTGATCGGCTTGGTGATTGCGCCCGTCGAGTGGGCACTGGCGGGTGACGGCCGCCTGCTGGCCACCGGTGGCGCATCGCCCATCGAGGGTAGCGCGGGTGGCGGCATCGTGCCGTGGGCGGTGCTGTCTGGCTATGGCACAGAACAACAGCAGGGCGCGACCGTGTTCCTGACCCGCGTCGATACCGGCGACTATGCGCTGGACGCCGCCGGTGCGGCTTTCACCTTTCGCAATCGCCTTGAGTTGTCGGTGGCGCGCCAGCGTTTCGACCTGGGCGAACTGCAGCGCCAGTTGTCATTGCCGTGGTCCTCGCTGGGACAGGACGTATTCGGCGCCAAGCTGCGTGTCGCAGGTGATCTTGTCTACACGCGAATGCCGCAACTCAGCATCGGCGTGCAGCACAAGCGCATGCGCGATGGCACCTTGCCGCTCGCGCTGGGTGCTGGCGACGACCACGGCACCGATGCCTATGTCAGCGCGACCAAGCTTTTCCTGGATGCCGCAGGCGGATACCAGTTGCTGGTCAACGGCACCTTGCGTTCCACGCGCGCCAACCAGACCGGGCTGCTGGGTTTCGGGGGTGATCGCAAAAGCGGGCGCTCGCTGGTGGGCGAAGCATCGCTGGCGGTGCTGCTGGATCCCGCATGGGCCATCGGCTACGAATACCGGCAGAAGCCCGACAACCTGGGATTCGCGCGCGAAGAGGACTGGCAGGACCTGTTTGTGGCCTGGTTTCCAAACAAGCATGTGTCGCTGGTAGTCGCCTATGCCGACCTGGGTGACGTGGCCACGTTGCGCAATCAGCGCGGCGCGTATCTTTCCCTGCAACTCGGTTACTGAAGGAGGATGCGATGAAGTTGCAGAGGCTGGTCGCCTGCACCCTGGCGCTTTTGCTTTCCGCCTGTGCGCACGCTCCCGAACGCACGCTCTACCAGGAGCTGGGTGGCCAGGAAGGTGTGGAGCAAGTGGTCGAATTACTGTTGACGCGAATCTCAGATGACCCGCGCATTGCCCAGCAGTTCGCTTCGGTCGATATCCTCAACCTCAACGACAAGCTGGAGCTGGACCCGGATTTCCTCGCGAGCGACTACCACGAGCACGACGACGACGTG
>JBDTZK010000192.1:0-4867 GCA_040005195.1 Pseudoxanthomonas sp. | reverse complement strand
ACTGCTTCGGTGCCGAGGTATTTCGTCAGAACGAAGTTGTGATAATCAAGTGCAGTGCGCAGCAGCTCTTCCAGTTGCTGCGGGTAATGCAGGTCAGCGATACGGATGCCGCGACGCGCCACCTTGTCCTCGTACGCCGGGCCGATGCCGCGCCCGGTGGTGCCGATGGCCTTGCCGCCCGCCTTGATTTCGCGGGCCTGATCCAGCGCGATGTGGTACGGCATGATCAGCGGCGCTGCCGGTGAGATCTTGAGACGCGAACGCACTTCGACACCACTGGTTTCCAGTTCGCCGATTTCCTTCATCAGCGCTGCGGGTGATATCACCACACCGTTGCCGATCAGGCACAGCGCATCGGCGCGCAGGATTCCGGAGGGAATCAGGTGCAGCACGGTCTTCTTGCCGTTGATGACCAGGGTGTGGCCGGCGTTATGACCGCCCTGGAAGCGCACCACCGCGCCGATTTCCTCGGTGAGCAGATCGACGATCTTGCCCTTGCCTTCATCGCCCCACTGGGCACCGATAACGACGACTGACTGACCCATGGCAAAACTCCAGAACTTGATAGCAGCGACACAAGCCGCAGCCGTGAATCTTCCTTGCGGGAAGAGATTGGGGCACTGGTGCAGGTCGCAGCTTATGCAGCTGCTACAACTCCAGACGCAGAAAAAGCCGGAGGGGTGGCACTCGTTTCAGAGCAGCCCCATCCGGCTTTTGTGCATTATCCGGGTTTCGTGTGACCAAGGCTACCCTGTGGCTGAAGCCCCTCTCCCGCTTTGCGGGTGAGGGTGGGCGCAGGCTGGGTGAGGGCCGCTTTGCGTTGGAGTTACGAGGGCGAGATCGAGAGCTGCCCCCATCCGCCCTTCGGGCACCCTCAGCCGCTTGAGGCGGCTTCGATCCCGTGAACGGGGGAAGGGCTTCCTTCCAGGAGAAGGGTTTCTTTGAAGGGTTTCTTTGATCGCCCAGGAACAGCGTCTGGATCAGCGATCGCTCTTCATGTACTGCAGGAACGGGTCATTCTGGTCCAGCACGATGACGCTGTTGCCATCGGCAAAGGAGCTGCGGTACGCCTCCAGGCTGCGCTGGAATGCGTAAAAGCTGGGATCGCGATTAGCGGCTTCGGCGTAGATCTTGGCAGCGCTGGCGTCACCTTCACCCTTGAGCTGCTGGGAATCACGCTCGGCTTCAGCCACCAGAACGGTCCGGTCGCGGTCGGCTGCGGCGCTGATGGTCCGGGCCTGCTCCTCACCTTCGGCACGAAGCTTGCTGGCCACCTGCGCACGCTGGGCGCGCATGCGTTCGTACACCTGCTTGATCACTTCGCTTTCGGTCGGCAGGTCGATCTGCTTCAGACGGATGTCGGTGATCTGCATGCCCAGCGTGGCCGCGCCTTCGTTGATGGCCGTCAGCTGCTTGGCCACGATGTCGTTGCGGTCACCGGAGACCAGCTGCTGCAAGGTGCGTGAGTTGATCTCGTTGCGCAGCGAGTCGGTGATGATGGGTGCCAGGCGATCGCTTGCGGTTTTCTCGTCGCCACCGGTGGCGCGGTAGAAAGCACGCACATCGTCGATGTAGCCCACCGCGAAGAAGTCGATGCTGACGTCCTTGCGTTCCAGGGTCAGGTAGCGTTCCGGCGCGGTCTCCAGGGTGCGGAAACGACGGTCGAACAGACGCACCGATTCCACCAAAGGCACTTTGAAATGCAGGCCCGGCTTGATGTCGGCACGGACTACGCGGCCCAGGTTGAGCACCAGTGCAGTCTGGTCTTCGCGAACGATGTAGACCGAACCCAACAACGCAAAAAGCAGGACGGCGGCGATGGCGCCGTAGAGAGAAGTTTTCATCGTTCGGCCTCCTCGCGACCGGTGGGTCGGGACGGGCGCTCAGTGCGCTCCGCAGGGGCACTGCTCTGCACCGCCGGCATCACCACCTCACTGGGCAGTACGGCGGGCGCACCTGCAGTGGCGGGATTGCCGCCTTGCGCGGGCATGGGCACGTAGATCAGTTGCTTGCCGTCGCCACCCACCACCTTGCGGTTCTGGGCCAGCACGTTCTGCACGGTTTCCAGCCACAGGCGTTTGCGGGTGACCTCTGGCGCGGCCTTGTACTGCTCCTGCAACAGGCTGAAGCGGGCCGCGTCACCGGTGGCACGGGCCACGATGGCGGTCTTGTAACCGTCGGCGGTAGTGCGCAGGCGCGCCGCTTCACCGCGGGCTTCGGGCACGACCTTGGCGGCGTAAGCCTGGGCCTGGTTCACCAGGCTCTCGCGAACCTGCTGGGCGCTGTTGACCGCGTCGAAAGCCGGTTGGACTTCCTGCGGCGGACGGGCGTTGGGCAGGTTGAGCTCGGTGACGACCAGGCCGGTGCGATAGGCGTCCAGCTATTTCTGCAGGCGGACCTTGGCCTGGCTGCCAAGCGGGCCACGCACACCCAGCACCGTATCCAGATCGGCGCCGCCGACCTGTTCGCGCACGGCACTCTGCGCGGCCTGCTGCAGCACATCGTCGGCATTGCGCGAACCGTACAGGTACAGGCGCGGATCGCTGATCCGGTACTGGACGTTGAGCGAGACCGTCACGATGTTCTCGTCCTTGGTCAGCACAGGCACGGTGCTGCTGAAGGTCTTGATCTCGGTCGCGTTGACCTTGGTGACGCTTTCAACGGGCCACGGCCACTTGAGGTTGGGGCCGGGCTGCATGATGCGTGCGAACTGGCCGAAGCGCAGCACCACGCCACGCTGCTGCTCGCCGATCAACTGGAAGCTGCTGAACACCAGGACCAGCGCCAGGCCGATGGCAATCCAGCGCAATGGGTTGCCGCCGCCAGCGCCGCCGTCGAACAGGCCGCGCAGCCGGTCGATAAGGCTGTTGAGGTCGTTATTGCCACCTTTACCGCCCTTGTTGCCGGGCTTCCAGGGATTGGGTCTGTCTTTGTCGCCGCTCGATCCTTTATCGCCAGAGCCGGGGGTGTTCCAGGCCATGCCATCTCCACATTGTTGAGGTGCGCAGGCGCGGGGCCGTTGCGGGTCTGATTCTACTAGATAGGGTCAGCGAGACCTGCGGACAACCCTGCTCTGAGCAGGAATGCGAGTTCACGCCGGGTGATACCTGCCAAAAGCATGCCGGCAGGGGAGTCAAAGCCCGCCTTACGCCATCCATTCCTCGCGAGGAATGTCGGGCAGCAGCGCTTCCAGCGGCGCACCACCGGCTTGCACCGCCAGGCGCTGGGCGTCGGCCAGTGACAGATCGACTTCCAGATGCCAGCCTGCTTCGTCGTGGGTTTCCGCCCGGATCGCGCCCAGCGCGTGCAGGCGGGAACGCAGGCGCTCGGCATGTGCAGCCTCCAGGTGCAGGGCACCCTGGATGCGCACCAGCGACAACCGTTGGACCAGGCTTTCCTCAAGCAACTCCAGGCCAGCGTTGTCGCGTGCGGAAAGCCAGACGCGCTCCCTGCCCTCGTTGGGCTGGTCGCGGCGCGGCTGCGCCCCTTCGATACGGTCGATCTTGTTGTACACCAGCACCTGCGGGATGTCGCCGGCACCGATGTCCTGCAGCACGCTGTCCACCTGTGCAATACGGTCCTCACGCAGCGGATCGGCGGCGTCGATGACGTGCAGCAGCAGGTCGGCTTCGCGCGCCTCGGACAACGTGGACCGGAATGCGGCGACCAGCTCATGTGGCAGGTCGCGCACGAAACCGACCGTATCCGACAGCATGATGCTGCCACCGCGAAAGTTGACCCGGCGCACCGTGGGATCCAGCGTGGCAAACAGTTTGTCGGCGGCGTAGGCATCGCTGCCGGTCATCGCATTGAACAAGGTGGATTTACCCGCGTTGGTATAGCCGACCAGCGCCACGCGCGGCATCTCGCTGCGTACGCGCGCGCGGCGCATCTGGGTCTGCTGCACTTCGACTTTCTCAAGCCGCTTCTGCAACTGATCCACGCGCTTCTGCAGCAGGCGGCGGTCGGTTTCCAGCTGGGTTTCACCCGGGCCGCGCAGACCGATGGAGCCACCGCGCTGGCGCTCAAGATGGGTCCAGCCGCGGATCAGGCGCGTGGCCATGTGCTGCAACTGGGCAAGTTCCACCTGCAACTTGCCTTCGAAGCTGCGCGCACGCTGGGCAAAGATGTCCAGGATCAGGCCGGTCCGGTCCAGCACGCGGCGTTCCAGGATTTTCTCCAGGTTGCGTTCCTGGCCGGGCGACAGCGAGTGGTTGACCAGGATCAGGTCGGCACCCGTGGCATCGGCGGCGGCCTTCACTTCGTCCAGCTTGCCGCTGCCGATATAAGTCGCCGGGCTGGGCTTGTCCACGCGCGCGGTGATCACCGCGGCAATGGTCGCGCCAGCAGAGCGGGCCAGATCGGCGAATTCTTCCTGCGCACCATCATCCGGCGAACTTCCGCCAGAACCAGAGCGCATGGGCTGTATCAACAGGGCGTGCTCGCCCTTCTTGGATCGTTCGAACATGGGACAAGTGTGGGGGCGGAAGGCAGGATTACAAAGGGCTGGGGCGCTTTTGTTTCAGATCTGGCTTTGCCTAACCGCTCTCAAGCCCGTGAGCAGCGGCAAGCGGGGCGGGACAAACCCGAAGGGCGGCGCACAGGAAGTGCGCCGTTTCCGGACGGCACATGGAGGTGCCTTCCGGAAATTCCCGCCGCGCTTGCGGACCCAGCAGCTTCATCGCTGGGCGCGGCGTCAGGGTGTGTTTCTTTGGTTACTTTCTTTGCACAAGCAAAGAAAGTGACTCGCGCAAAGCGCGAAACGCTTTCCCACTTCGCATGCGAAGCAAAGTCGCTGGGTCCACGCCTTCGCGGGGATGACGAGCCAAGATCAAGATGGATGACCAGCCATACGGCTGTTGAACAG
>JBDTZK010000191.1:0-4880 GCA_040005195.1 Pseudoxanthomonas sp. | reverse complement strand
CGCGCTGGTTGGAGGTGACGATGCGCGGGTTGGAGATGACTTCGCCACGCCCTTCCTGCTGCAGTGCCGACAGCTCCAGGTCCAGATTGAAGTTGGCACCGAGCAAGGTATACGCCAGGCTCGCCGGCGTGCCGGTGTTGAAGCCGCTTGCCGGCAGGTTTACATTCAGACCGCGCGATCCGACGGCACCACCGCCAATCACGGTGCTGCCATAACTATCGCCGCGGCCATTAGTCTCGATGTTGTTCACCCCGATCCCAAATTTCGCACCGAGGTCACGCGCGAAAGTATCGGTGGCGATCACGATGCGCCCTTCGATGACCACCTGGTCCACGGGCCGGTCAATGACATTGATCAGTTCACGCATCTGCGCGACTTTCTTGGGGATGTCGCTGATCATCAGCGTATTGGTGCGTTCGTCGGCGACCAGACGGCCACGCGAGGACAGGAAGCCGTTCTCGTTTTCGCGTCCGCCGCTGCCACCGCCGCCGCTCTGATTGCCGATGCCCTTGGCTTCGGTCAGCGCCTTGAAGATGGCGGAAGCCGAGTGATAGTTGATCTGCACGTAATCGGTCACCAGATCAACACGCTCGTTGATGGCAATGCGTGCGTCTTCCTTGTCCTGTTCAAATTTGGCCAGCTCCGGCTGCGGCGCGACCCAGACCACGCCGCCTTCACGGCGCTGGTCCAGTCCCTTGGCACGCAACATGATATCCAGCGCCTGGTCCCAAGGCACGTTGACCAGACGAAGGGTCACGTTGCCCTGCACGGTGTCGGAAGCCACGATGTTGAGGTTCGATTCCTCTGCGATCAGCTGCAGCACGGTGCGAACTGGCACGTCCTGGAAATTGAAGGTCACCGGGCGACCGCTGTAACCCCTGGTCGCCGCGGCAACACTGGCCGACCCACCCGCGATGGCGGCGGGCACCGAACCACCGGTCGCGACCGTTTTTGCGGCGCGGGGCACGATCTCAACGACGTACTCGTTGCCGGTCTGGTAGGCAAGTGATTCGAAATCACCGCTGGTGCTGAGTACGACCTGGCTACCGGCGCCGGCGCTGTGGGCGTCCACGCGCTGCACAGGGGTTGCGAAATCCACCACATTCATCGGCCGCTGCAGCGCGGCGGGCAGCGTCGCATTGCCGACATCGACAATCACCGAAGCGCCCTGGTTGCGCAGGTCGGGCATGGCACCGTTGCCGCTGAAGCGGACAATGAGCCGGCCTGCGCCGCCATCGCCGCGCTTGAAGTCGATGCTGGAAATCTCGAGCTTGCCGACGGCCTGCCTGGCAGGGTCGACGTTGCCTGCAACAGCAGCAGGCGCAGGAGTGGCGGCGGACACATTGGCAACTGCCAACAGGCCGATCGCAAGTCCCAGGCTACAGGCTCGCAAGGTGGCCAAGCGCCGGAAAGGCAGCGGGCTGTGAGCGTTCGAAGCGGTCATCGTGTATCCCCTAATCATTGATCTTCAAGCGCAATTGACGCAGGCCTTTCCAGCCAACCGCCTGCACCGTCCGGCACAAGTTCTACAAGTTCAATGCGATCTTCGTGGACGCCGGTGATGCGACCATCGCTTTGCCCCAAGTAAGCACCGGGACGCACCCTGTAGGTGACCTTGTCCGGTGCCATCACCAATGCAATCAAACCCGCGCCCTTGCCGATGGTCCCGACCATGTCGAGGCTGTCCAGCGGATACTGCTCAAGCGTTTCCTTGCGACGATTCGGGTCCGGACGCAGCCCGCCCCCGTCAGCGTTGCTCCAGGCATCGCTGAAGGGGTCACGCAAGGTCTGTGCGGCATATTCAAATGTCTCGAACTGCTGCATGACCGGTAGCGGCTCCAGAGCAGGCGCAGGACGCGCCTGCACATCCGCCACCCACTTTTCGAGATTGGGCGCTTCGCCAGGTGAACTGGTGACGCCGCGCGCACAACCTGCCATCAACATCACGGCGGCTACGGCGAAGCATCCCCTGCGTATCTGCTTGAACTGCATGTCTTTCAGCATGCTCATGCTCCACCGCCTGCGGGCGGCGTTTCGGTATCGCCGCCTGCGGCCTTGGCTTCCTCAGCCGCTTTCTTTTCCTGGGCCGCGGTCTCTTCCTCATCCAGATAGCGATAAGTCTTGACCGTGCCCGAAAGCTCAAGCGCACTGTTGCCGGTGATACGGCCCTTGGTATCGCGCGGTTTCAGCGAGATGTCGTGCATGGTCAGGATGACCACGCGCGGCAGCGAGGCCACACCACTGACGAACGCGCCGAACTGGTGATAGCTGCCCACCATGCGCAAGGCAATAGGTTTTTCCGAATAGAACTCTTTCGGAGTTTCCGGCCCGGGCTGGAACAGTTCGTTGGAAAGGCCACTGGAAAGCGCGGTTTGCGAAATATCCACGATCAGGTCAGGCATTTCGGTTTTGCTTGGAAGCTGACGCAACATCTGCTGCAGCACCTGTTCCATCTGCGCCAGCTGCTGCTTCAACGGCTCCAGGTTGGCGGCACGGCCCGCCTTGTCTTCGAAATCGGCACGGAGCTGGGATTCGGTGCTCTCAAGACCTTCCAGCTCTTCCTTCTTGCTCTTGGTAAGCAGGAAGTAGGAAAGCAGGAGGATCAGAAAACCGACCAGCACACAGAAGCCGATCTTGTAGTTCTGCGGCCAGTTGCCGATGTTGTTGAAATCAAGGTCTTTGATTTTGACTTTCTGCTGACTCATGACGCCGGCCTCCCTTGATTAGACGGCGCAGTCTGTTCAACCGGCGTGCTGGATGCAGGCGTTGCCGCCGGTGCCGCGGCAGGCGGGGTCGCAGGCGCAGGCACCACAGCAGGCGTAGCCGGTACTACCGCGCCTGCATCGACGGGCACAGGTGCCGCTACGTTGCCATCGGCATCGGGCGCATTGGGATTGGCAAGCTTCACCTTCAGCGTAAACGCATACGGCAGGGCACGCGCCTCGGAGCTCACTGCCGGTGCAGTGGCGTCTTTCTCTTCCGCCTTGGCTTCAATGATCGACAGATCAGGACTGGTCATCCAGCCCGACCCTTCCAGGTTGCGCATGTAGTTGCTGACACGTGCGTTGGACTGCGCACGGCCTTCCAGCGTCAGGATTTCACCTTCCTGCTTGATATTCGCCAGCGCCACGCCATCGGGAATGGTCCGCACCAGCGAGTCGAAGAGATGAACCATCTGCGAACGGTTGGCCTGCAACTGCTCGATGACTTTCTTGCGGGCCAGCAGGCGGTCCTTCTGTTTGTCGAGGGCTTCGATCTCCTGGATCTTTCCCTCCACTTTCTGGATTTCGGTCTGCAGGAACTGGTTGCGCGTTTCCTGTCCACTGATCTGCTGGCTGTAGTAAAACCAGATCAGGAACGACAGCACCACGCCCACCGCAGCGGCCAGGCCCAACATGCCGTAGAACTCGCGTTGACGGTTGGCGCGGCGTTCGGCGCGCCACGGCAACAGATTGATCTTCGCCATCAGTCGAAGCTCCGGAGGGCCAGCCCGGTCGCAATCATCAGCGCCGGTGCATCCTGGGCCAATGCGTGCGCCTGCACGCGCGGACCCAGGGTCATCTGGGCAAGCGGGTTGGCAACGATGGTCGGTACACCCAACTGCTCTTCCACCATCTCGGGCAAGCCGACCAGCGCGGCGCAACCACCTGCCAACACGATCTGATCGACGCGATTGAATTCACTGCCGGCATAGAAAAACTGCAGCAGGCGACTGATCTGCTGGACCGTGGCTTCCTTGAACGGCTCCAGCACTTCAATTTCGTAGCTTTCGGGCAGGCCGCCCTGGCGCTTCGCCATGCCCGCCTCTTCATAGGTCAGGCCGTAACGGCGCATGACTTCATCGGTCAACTGCTTGCCGCCGAAAACATGTTCACGGCTGTACAGGCTGCGACCGGAGCGCAATACATTGAGCGTGGTCATGGTCGCGCCGATGTCGACCAGGGCGACCACGCCGTCATGCGGTATGGGCAGTTCACCGGACAGGAGCGCAAACGCGTTTTCGACAGCGAAGGCCTCCACGTCCATGACCCGGGCGATCAGACCGCCCAGTTCAAGCGCGGACTGGCGTAGCTCCACGTTTTCCGAGCGCGATGCGGCCAGCAGCACCTGCACCATCTCGGGGTTGTTGGGCATGGGTCCCAGCACCTCGAAGTCGAGGTTCACTTCCTCGATCGGGTACGGGATGTAGTTGACGGCCTCCATCTCCACCTGGGCTTCCAGGTCGTTCTCGTCCAGCTCGGCCGGCATCGGGATGATCTTGGTGATCACCGCTGAACCTGCCACTGCGGCAGCGGCGTACTTCGATTTGGTGCCCGCGCGGGTCACGGCCCGGCGGATTGCTTCGCCGACGGCCTCGACCTCGACGATGTTTTTCTCGACCACTGCATTCGGCGGCAACGGCTCCACGGCGTAGTGATCTACGCGAAAGCGATTGCCGACCCGCGAAAGCTGTAACAGCTTTACCGCAGTCGAGCTGATGTCGACGCCAATAAGCGGCGACTGGCTTTTAGGTATAAGCCCCACGGTATCTCCCCTTCCGACGGCGCAACAAGCGAGTCAAGCCCCGGTTCACATTAATAACGAAGTTTTCACTACTTGCAAGAGCCTTTGCGCAGCCTGTGCAGCTTGTCACGGTTCACTAACGATATCTGGCAAGTGACTGTTTCCCCGCATAACGTTACCGCCTAACCCCGAGTCATCTATACTCCGGCGCCACGTATTCTGCAATCGGAATCTGACCGGATGTCCCGTTTCCGCCGCCTGCTGCGCTGGGCGTTCATCGCATTGACCATTCTCTTCCTCCTGGGCGCCATTGGCCTGGGGATCCTTT
Organism: Pseudoxanthomonas sp.; assembly: GCA_040005195.1. GTDB lineage: Bacteria > Pseudomonadota > Gammaproteobacteria > Xanthomonadales > Xanthomonadaceae > Pseudoxanthomonas_A. The sequence goes on along the minus strand of JBDTZK010000191.1, from coordinate 49 downwards.
ATTACGTGGTGTCCTCGAAGATCCCCGACATCCAGTCGCTGCGCAATGT
>JBDTZK010000190.1:0-4886 GCA_040005195.1 Pseudoxanthomonas sp. | reverse complement strand
GCCGGGATCAAAACCCGGTGCCTTAGGCCTCTTGGCGACGCCCCAGTGTGTGCTGTTCCTTCATTACGGAATCATGCAACGGCGAGCGCTCAGCGCCTGCCGCAATCCAGGCACGCAGCCCCTCCGGCAAATCCGCGAGCGCAGCCTCGGCAGAGGCGCGATCGGTGAATTCAACGAAACAACCGCTGCCGGACCCGGTGACACGTGTCAAGCCAATCTGCGAAAGCGAGGCGAAGGCGGCTTCTATGGCCGATTCGCGACGCCGCAGGACGGGCTCGAACGCATTACCGAGCAACTTTCCCGAAACGAAGTCGGCTATTTTCGCGGGTGCAGCATTCCGCGTCAAATCAGGGGCTTGAAACAAGTCGCGAGTGGGCACGTGAACACCCGGATCCAGGGCCACATACCAGGCCGGAACCAGGGCGATCGGGGTGAGCACTTCGCCGACACCCTCGGCCCATGCGTTCTCACCGCGCACAAAGACTGGAACGTCAGCGCCCAGTTGCAGGCCCAATCCAGCCAATCGGTCCTGGTCCAGGTCCAGGCCCCACAGCAGGTTCAGCGCCACCAGTACCGTGGCCGCGTCGGACGAACCACCCCCGAAGCCGCCACCCATCGGAATGCGCTTTTCGACCGCGATATCAACCCCGAGCGGACTGCGGGCTTCGGATTGCAGCAGGCGCGCCGCACGTACGGTCAGATCATCCTGCTCGGCCACACCGGGCGCGGCTTGCCCGTGACGGAGTATCTGGCCGTCGGCCCGCACCCGCAGGCGGATGGTGTCACCCCAGTCCAGCAGACGGAAAACCGTCTGCAACTGGTGATAACCGTCAGGGCGACGACCGGTGATCTGCAGGAACAGGTTCAGTTTGGCTGGCGCTGGCCAGCTGGACCAGTCACTGCCAGCTGCATCAGCAGTCATGGCGTGGCGAAATCCCAATGATCGATGAGCAACCGGACCTTCGCGCTGTCACGCGCTGCTTCGATGCGCTTGGGCAGGGCCGGTTGACCTGCCTCGGGCGGATGCCATTCCACATAGTCGATTTTCCAGCCGACCTGTTCGAGGGTTTGCGGCCTGCCCTCAGCCGAATACGTTCGGGCTTCCACCGGATAGCCCGCCGCCGATCGGCCCAGGACCCAATCAGCCAAGGCATTGACTGGAATTTCCCAGCCGGTGGCCGCTTGCAGCAGCGCTTCGGCGTCCTCACCCTGGCGCGGACCACCGTCCAGGCCTTCAAGGGTTCCGGCTTCCGAATGCGTATCGCCCGTCAGGCGCCAGCTCTGGCGGGTGACGGGCGCGCTCAGGGACACCACGTACGCGCCGCCCTCCTGCTTCCAATCGATCCTGCCGCTCCCGCCTTTTCCGGCATTGCTGATGGCCACCCGGCCTTCAAAGGCCCACTTTGAGTGGTTGCTCAACCAGCGGCTGCGCTCGCCTTCTGCCTGTTCGGCCGCCACGATGGCCTGCGGATCAACCAGGACCTGCGGCGGCGAACGGCGCGGCGCGGTGGTCGCGCAGGCGGCCAACAGGCCCATCAAAGCGCATACAAATGCATGACGAAGAAACCCGTTCATGCGCCGGTTTTTTCCAGCGCGCGCTGTAGCGAGCGGCTTTCGGGATCCAGCTTGCGCGCTTCGTCGAAGAACTTGCGCGCCTCTTCCTGCTTGCCGCTGAACCACAACACCTCGGCGATATGCGCGGCGATCTCCGGATCCTTCTGCAATACGAAGGCGCGGCGCAGTTCGACCAGGGCATCGGCATTGCGACCCAGCCGGTACAGCACCCAGCCATAGCTGTCGATGATCGCGGCCTGATCGGGCTCGGCCGCGCGCGCGCGATCAATCAATTCCAGCGCTTCCTGATAGCGGTTGGTCCGGTCGGCAAGCGTGTAATCCAGCGCATTGAGTGCGGCCACGTTTTCGGGATCGGTGACCAGGATTCTGCGCAGATCGGCCTCGGCACGGTCAATGCGGTCGCGCCGCTCCCAGGCCAGGCCGCGCGCGTACAGCAGGGCGTTGTCGTCGGGATAAGCGGCCAATCCGCGCGCCAGCACGTCGAGCTCGCCGGCATCGTCGTCGTTCTTCTGCTTCAGCTCCGCTTCCAGCAGGTAGGCACCGATGCGCGCCTCATCGTCTGCGGCCGCATCACCCTGCAGCGTATGTACCTGCGCGAAGGCTTCTTCCTTGCGATCCAGCTGGAACAACACGTTGGCAACACGCAGGCGTGCTTCGGTCAGGCGCGGGCCACCGGGAACGCCGCGATACCACTCCAGCGCTTCCTGCGGACGCTTCAGGAACTCGGCGATCTGGCCGATCAGCAGGAGCCGCTCGGGGTCGGGATTGCTGGCGTCCTTGCGCAGCTCGTCATAAAGCAGGCCCAGGGTCTTGTTGTCTTCCGCCTTGGCCAGCAACGACGCACGCAAGCCATAGGTCTGGTTGTCCTGCGGACCAATGGCCAGGATCGCCGCCGCTTGGGTCGCGTCCCCCAGGCCGTCGTATTGCTGCGCGATCGCCAGCCTCAGCTCGGGCATCAGCAATGGCATGTTTTCCAAGGTGGAAAGTACCTTGCGTGCCTCTTCCGTATTGCCGGCCTTGCGCAGTTGACTGGCATGCAACAGCGCCACGCGGGGTTCGGCCGGGAAACGCTTGACCGCCTCGCCGACGATGCGTTCGGCCAGCGCAGGCTGGTCCAGTGCCTGGGCCAGGCCACCAAAGGCCAGCCATGCCTGCAAGGTTCCCGGTATGGCGCCGTCGTCGACAAATCCATCCAGCAGCTTGGCCGATTGTTCCGGGTCGCGTCCGCCGGTACCCAGCGCGGTCAAGGCATAACGCCAGCCGTCGGGATCGGTGTCACGCAACAGCGTGCCGAGTTCGCGACGTGCGACCGGCACATTCTTGCTGCGCAACGCAATCACCGCCTCGGCACTGCGCATGGCCAGTGAACGCGGCGCCCGCGCCCGCCACAGTTTCAGCGCCTTGGCTGCCCGTGCATCGTCATTGGCCAACAGCGCAACGCGGGTGGCGAGCTCGGCCAGGCCGGTGTCGTCGGTGGCCTGGGCAGCTTCCAGGTACCACTTCGAGGCATCCGGCAATTGCCCTGCCTGCAGGGCGAATTCGCCCGCCATCACGGGGGACAGCACGTCTTCCGTCTGGGCAGGCTTGGGCGCAGCCCATACGGGGGTTGAAAAGGCAAGCAGCAACAGCGTGCTGACGGTGATGCGAATCATTGCGGGCATGTAGGCCAACCGGGCCGTAAAATGGCGACCCTGAATGGCCAGAAGCTTAGCGCAAGCACCTGAACGATGACGTTGTGGGTACTCGGACTCAATCACCAGACCGCGCCGGTTGACCTGCGCGAGCGCGTCGCGTTCGACGCCGCAGGCCTGCCCACCGCGCTGGCCGCATTGCGTGCACTGCCGGAGGTGTCCGAGGTGGCGGTGCTGTCCACCTGTAACCGTACCGAGCTGTATGCCATTGCCGAAAATGAGCACGCACTCGGTGCCTGGCTGTCGGCGCATGCCGACGGGCTAGACGCCTATCTCTATCGGCATAGCGATGCCGATGCGGTACGCCATCTCTTCCGTGTGGCCACCGGCCTGGATTCGATGGTCCTGGGCGAACCGCAGATCCTGGGCCAGGTGAAGGACGCCTGGGTCGCGGCACGCGAGAGCGGCGCCCTCGGCAGCGGCCTGGATCGCCTGTTCCAGCAAACCTTTGCCGTAGCCAAGCGCGCGCGCACCGATACCCGTGTTGGCGCCAACCCGGTTTCGGTGGCCTCCACTGCGGTGCGCCTGGCACAGAACTCGTTCGCGCGGCTCGATGAATCCACCGTGCTGCTGATCGGCGCCGGCGAAACCATCGAACTTGCTGCCCGCCACCTCAGCGAAGCCAAGGTGCGCCACCTGCTCATCGCCAACCGCACCCTGTCGCATGCGCAGGAACTGGCGACGCGCCATGGCGGCTATGCGCTGCCGCTGGCAGAAATCGACCGTCACCTGGCTGAAGCAGACGTGGTGTTCTCGGCCACTGCCAGCCGCGAGCCGGTGCTGACCCAGGCCCAGGTGGCCGCTGCCCTTGCCCAGCGCAAGCACAAGCCCATGCTGCTGTTCGACCTGGCCGTGCCGCGTGACATCGAGTCCGACGTCGCCAAATTGGATGACGCTTATCTTTACACCGTCGACGACCTGGAGCGTGCGGTGGAAGACAACCGCCGCGGCCGACGTGAAGCCGCGCAAGCGGCCGAGGCCATCATCGAACTGCAGGTCGCGCGCTACATCGAGAACCTGCACGCCAGCACGCGACAGGAGCCACTCAAGCGCCTGCGCGCGCATGGCGAGTCGGCACGCGAAGAAATCCTGGCCAAGGCGCGGCAACAACTGGCAAATGGCCGCGACCCTGACGAAGTCCTCGATTTCCTTGCCCATACCCTGACCAACCGCCTGCTGCACCCGCCCACCGCTGCGCTGCGCGAAGCCGCGCTGTCGGGCGATGCGGAACTCGCCCGCGCCGCCGACCGTTTGTTCCCGGTGCAGGCGCCCTATACGCATCTCAAGAAAAAACATGACGCCGACCCTGCGCCGTAAACTCGAAGCGCTGGCCGAACGCCGCGACGAACTCGAACGCCTGCTCTCCGAACCCACGGTGGTCGCCGACAACGATCGCTTCCGCAAATACTCGCGTGAGTTCTCGCAACTTGAGCCGGTATCGATTGCACTGAACGAAGAAGCAAAGGCAAAACGCGACCTCGCCGCGGCCGAAGCGCTGCGCGACGACCCGGAGATGCGTGAACTGGCGGAAGAGGAAATCGCCACGGCCAATGCACGCTTGCTGCAACTGGAGGACGAACTGGGCCTGCTGCTGGTGCCGAAGGATCCACGCGACGACGC
>JBDTZK010000189.1:0-4903 GCA_040005195.1 Pseudoxanthomonas sp. | reverse complement strand
CTCGCCGAGGAGGTGGCCGCGCGCGGCATTCCTCTGGTCATCGTCAGCGATACCCAGTGCTACTGGGCGCGTCAGCTCACCGACAACGTGTTGCTGCTGCCACTCGATCCGGATCGCGCCTGGCACAACTTCGGCGCGGTCACCAGCCTGTTCAGTCTGTTGATCAGTGAAGTGACGCGAGTGCAGGGCGACATGTTCGAACGCATTGGCGATGTCACGGCGTTGCGACAGCAGTTCGTCGGCTATGACGAAGCGCCGCCGGTGGCGAAGCGCAAGGCGGGAAAGGCCACGAAAGGCGAGCGCAAGGCGGACCCCAAGGCCAGAGGCACGGGAACGAAACGTTCGCCTCGCCGCGCTTCGTGATGGGCTGACGCGGCTTCGCTTTCGGTCTCTGGTTGTGCGCTTGGGTGCTCAGTTTCCCTCTGGTTTCGACGGGATTGTTGCGCCTTTCATCAATGTGCGCTCGAAGAAGTCGGCGGTGGCGTCGAAATTCCACAGCCATGATTTCCACATCAGCAAGTCATGCGTTTCGTCCGGCATCACGATCAGCTCGTAGGGAATCTGATGCTGGCGCAGCAGCGGCACCAGATCGACCGTTTGCGCAAAAGGCACGTTGCGGTCGTCGTCGGCCTGGATCAGCAGCACCGGTGACTTCCACTGCGCGATCGAGGCAACCGGTGATGCTTCGTAGGCGGTCTTCTTCACCTGAGCGGTCACGCCGCTGGCGCCGCCGAGCAGGCTGGTCCAGTCGTGTACCCCGGCGTAATCCACACCGGCCTTGAAGATATCCGAGTTGCGCGCGAGGCCCATGGCTGTGAGATAGCCGCCGTAGGATCCACCCCACAGTCCGATCTTCCTTGCGTCAACGTAGGGCAGGGATTGCAGGTAGTTCGCGCCAGCAACCACGTCTTGATATTCGGAAGCACCCAACGGTCCGGCGTGTTCCGGTTCACGGAACGCTCGGCCATACATCGTGCCCATGCGGTAGTTCACCGAGAGCACCACGAAGCCGCGGCTGGCCAGATACTGGTTCGCCGCATACATGTAGTTGTAGGCATCCATCGGGTGAAAACCCAGCAGCATTTGCCGAGACGGGCCGCCGTGCGTGAACACCAGTGCCGGGCTGTTCTTTGGCTGTCCCTTTGGTACGAACAACTGGCCGTGGATCTCCAGTCCGTCGAGGCTTTTGAAGATCACCTGTTTCGGCACGATCATTTGTGCCGAAGGGTAATCGGCAGGCAGTGCGCTTGCAGCAATCGCTGCTTGCCCTTGAGGCGTGAGGCGATACGGCATCGCCGGCCTGGTCGCGGTCGATCCCAGGAACACGATGTCATGACCCCTGCCAGTCTGCACGGGCGACCACTCGATCGATTCGCCACGTGTCAACGCGACTGCGCCCGGATGATCGACATTCACACGCCAGAGATGTCGACGATCAATGTCCTTTTCATTGGACGAATACAGAAGTGCCTTGCGATCGTCGGTGAGCGTCAGGTTGCCCTGAAACGAAAACTTCCCCGGCGTGAGCAGCATCGGCGTACCGCCATCGGCTGCAATCGAATACAGATGGACCCAGCCGTCGGCCTGTGAAGCGAACACGAGGCGATTGCCGGCGGCAAATTGGAACGCATCGGCTTGCCACTCATCCAGGCCAGCGTACGAGCCATTCGCATCATTGTTGCTGTGCCAGATCTGCCGTGCGCGGCCATTGGCGGCGTTCGACACCCAGAGCGTCCATGGTTGCGGCTTGCCGGACAGGAAGGGATCGCCGTCACCCATCTTGCGGATGAATGCCAGCATGGAGCCGTCGGCTGACCAGCGTGGCAGAGTGTCGTGGAAAACGCCCGGCGCGATGTAGCTCAGGCTGGCATCGCCAAAATGGTAGATGCCGATCAGTGCGTGGGTGCCGCGATCGCTGACGAAGGCAATCGCCTTGCCATCGGGAGACCAGCGCGGCTGCGCGTTGTCGCCACGGATATAGGCAAGTGATCGAGCCGGCTGCGCACCGGATACCGGCGCCAACCACAACTTGTGCTGTCCGCTCCACACCGCGTGTTTGCCGTCGGGAGAAATCTGGATGTCTTCGCAACCTTCAAAGCCACAACTCATCGTGCCCAGCAACCGCGGGTTGCCATTGACCACGTCGGCTGCCCACACTTGCTGTTCGGGCTGTTGCACATTGCTGGTCGGGTCGGCCACCTCGCCTTGCGCGTTGGTTTCGCTGCCACGCGCATACACCACCGTGGCGCCATCCGGTGTCAGTCGCAGGCTAGCAATCGGCATGCCGTCGTCACCGGCGTAGTGAGTAAGCTGCCTTCCGCTGAAATCCGGGCCATCGGCCACCCAGATGTTTCGCGAGCCACGCAAGTTGAATACCCACGCGACGCGGTTGCCGTGCGTCGCGGCGGTCAATCCGTAGGGAAAGGGATAATCAAGTACCTGCTTCAGCGTGAATGTCTGCGTTGATGCAGTGCATGGCACGGTGGCAAGCAGCAGCACCGCCGTCCATGCGAGTGAACAGCCTGCCCACTTCGCATTCCAGCAGAATCTTGTCAGCTTCATCGATACGCACCCCATCGCTGATTCATGCGTCAATGTGAGTGCAGCATCGCGGCGGCACGCTGACGACTTCCGCCATGTCCCGACAAATGACGAGCCCATTGCGGCATGGCTAGCTGGTTTTCAATAGTTGAAAATTGCGGGATGACCCTCGACGCAGTGGCTTGTCGACGAAGTTACTTCACTAGCCTGCCTTGGCGCTTTTGCTTTTTCGCTGCGGGCCGCGCGCGAGTGGTTTTGCGGACTGTGGCGTGGCTCCCCTGGTCGGCGCCGAGAGCCTCGATCAACTGGGACTGGGTCGCGGTGCAGATCGAAAGCACCCGGCAACGTTTGAGGCCTACCGCGATATAGGCGTGGCCCATGCCACTGTCGAAATACATTGAATCGCCGGCCTCGAGTCGTGCGGGCGCATACAGGTCCGTGTGCAGGTCGACGGTGCCTTCGAGTACATAGACGAATTCCTCGCCCGGATGGCGGACCAGTTCGCCGAATTCGGCAAGCGAACGTGCGTGCGGCTCGGCAATGATCGGCACGAGACGTTTGTTGAGAAGATCGGCGCCCGGATAGATATGGCTGTAGTTCTCGGTTTCCACCGCGAGTCCCTCACCAGCCCGGGTGACGCTGCGTCGGCCTTGAACTTTCGTTGGCGCAGCTGTCGCGTCGGGTTCAAACAGTTGCGCGATGTCGACGTCCAGGCCTGCGCTCAGCCGCGCGAGCTTGTCATAGCTCAGCGACATCTTGTCGTTTTCTATCTTGGACAGCGTGGAGACAGGCAGGCCAGTGAGTGCGCTGACCTCGGCCAGCGTCAGGTGTCTGTTCTTGCGCAGGCTGCGCAGGGCGGAGCCGGGTTCGGGTTTCGGATGTAGCGGTTTGAGTTTGAGTGTCATTGCAATCGATCCGATCCCTCGTCCTGCATCTGACGATCTTTTAGCACAGGCACACCGGAACACGCAGGCCGGGCGTTTCAGCGTTTCTACGCTTTTTGCAATTAAATTTCAAATAATGAAAAAATTGACAAATTCGAAAAGTCAGTCGATATTGCCGACAGTCGGGGCACTGACAGCCTCTGGGGAGGAAGGTATGCACAAGAAAGTTGGGGCATTCACTACGTTGTTTATTGCCATCGCGGCAGCCATGGCGGCGTCTTCGGCCAGCGCGAAATCCGTTTCGGCGGCCCCTGCGCAGGGCGCGGCGCAACCGGCGCAGGATCAGTCCGCTGCCGTTGACCAGACCGTGAAGAAAGACAGCGGGACGGATCGTGCCGGGGCAACCCAGCTGGGGACGGTGGTGGTGACGGCGACCAAGCGCAGCGAATCGCTGCAGAAAGTTCCCATGGCCATTTCGGCGTTGACCAACGACGATATCGAGCGCCAGCATCTGCAGAACTTTGCCGACTATGCCGCGTCGGTTCCGGGGCTCAGCGCGGTGGGTGCCGGGCCGGGGCAAACCGAGCTGAGCATCCGCGGTATCGCTTCCGGCTCCGCGCAGGCGGTTGCTTCGGTCGGCACGTATGTCGACGAAACGCCTTACGGCTCGAGCAGTGCCTACGCTGTTGGCGCGGCGCTGACACCGGACATCGATCCATCCGATTTGCAGCGCGTCGAAGTACTGCGAGGGCCGCAGGGCACCCTGTATGGCGCCGGCGCGCTGGGCGGCGTGGTCCGGTTCATCACGACCCCACCCGACACCCAAAGCTTTGATGGACGTCTGCAAGTCGGCGGCAGCAGCGTTTCCGGCGGCGGCAACGGCTTTGACGTGCATGGCATGGTGAATCTGCCGCTGGTTGCCGACCAGTTGGCACTGCGTGTCAACGCCTACCATACGACTGCCCCGGGGTTCATCGACGATGCCGGCCTGGGCAAGAAGAACGTCAACCAGAGTAACGTTACGGGAACCCGTGCATCGCTGCTGTGGACGCCGACGGAGAAGACCTCACTTCGCTTGACTGCGGTGGCGGAGAACCTCAACAGTGAGGGCAATCCGCCCGTGGCGCTGGACCCCACCACGCTGAAACCCGTCTATGGCGACCTGCAACAACGCAATGCTGCACTTGGCGCCGACACGTTGGTCGCGCACTACCGGCTTTACAACGCAACTCTGAAGTCCGATTTTGGTTGGGCCAAGCTGACTTCGTCGACCAGCTACAGCACCCTGGACGCCGTGATCAACGTCGACGCCACGGCGCTCCTGAACCTCAGTTTTTTCACCGCTCCCAATGGCCATCCCCTCTCCACTCTGGAGCAGGAGCCGGTACAGCAGTCGAAGGTTACCCAGGAATTCCGCCTGGCATCACCGGACGACCAAACGGTGACATGGCTGGGTGGGCTGTTCTTCACTCACGAGA
>JBDTZK010000188.1:0-4909 GCA_040005195.1 Pseudoxanthomonas sp. | reverse complement strand
GACAAGATCATCGTGTCGGTCAAGACTGATGCAGCCACCGCAGCCAATGCCGCCATCGATGCCAAGCTGACGTATCAGGATGGCCAGGTGGCCGGCCAGCAGACTGCCAACGTCAAGGCCGAAGACGCAGGCACCACGAATGTCGAGTTCTCCAACAGCAACGCGTGGCCGGCTGGTAAATACAAGGTTGATGTCACCGTCAACGGCATGGCTGCAGGCATGACCCAGGAAATCGAAGTCAAGTAACAAGCAACGCTCTCTCTCCCACTCTGTGGGCAAGCTCGGGCGCGGAGAAATCCGCGCCCTTTTTTTAAGTTTCATCCCGGCTTTTACTGCGTGCGTGCTGGGTAAACCGATCTTTGCAATCAACCCATGCAAACGCCTTGAAGCGCCCTGCAACACCATGCTGTGGCGTACTGCCTTTCGCGTTGCGCGCGAACGCGCGACAATGCCAGCCGATACGCCGACACTGGCGTGCTCTTTCACGGCGACCTTCCTGCCAGCAGATCGATCCGGATACCGGTATCACTACCGGTGCCGCGCCAGCACAAGGCCCGTGGGTTTCTTCCCGATTGTTTGAACGCGAGAACATGCCCTCATGTCCGAAACACCGAAAATTCTCTACACCTTGACCGACGAAGCACCGTTTCTGGCAACGCAGTCACTGCTGCCTGTCGTCGAAGCCTTCAACCATGCCGCCGGCATCGCCGTGGAAACGCGCGACATATCGCTGGCCGCGCGCATCCTGTCGCAGTTCCCCGAATTGCTGCCTGAAGACAAGCGCGTCGCGGATGACCTGGCGGAGCTGGGTGCGCTGGCCAACACGCCCGAAGCCAACATCATCAAATTGCCCAACGTCAGCGCCTCGGAACCGCAGCTCAAGGCTGCGATCAAGGAACTGCAGGGGCAAGGCTTTGCCTTGCCGGATTATCCGGACGCGCCCAAGGATGCCCGTGAGCAGGACATCAAGTCGCGCTACGACAAGACCAAAGGCAGCGCGGTAAACCCGGTGCTCCGCGAAGGCAACTCCGACCGCCGCGCGCCGCTGTCGGTGAAGAACTTCGCCCGCAAGCATCCGCATCGCATGGGCAAGTGGAGTTCCGATTCCAGGTCGCATGTTTCGCATATGCAAAACGGCGATTTCTACGGCAGCGAGAAATCAGTGACGCTGGCTGATGCCGGCAGCCTGAAGATCGAACTGGTCGGCAAGGATGGCCAGATCACGGTGCTGAAGCAAAAGACCGCGGTAAAGGCTGGCGAAATCGTCGATGCCTCGGTCATGAGCAGCAAGGCACTGGCCACTTTCATCGATGCACAGATCGAGGACGCGAAGGCCAAGGACGTGTTGTTCTCGCTGCACCTCAAGGCGACCATGATGAAGGTCTCCGACCCGATCATGTTCGGCATCGCCGTCGGTGAGTTCTACCAGGACGTGCTGGCCAAGCATGCCGAAGCGCTGAAGACGATCGGCTTCGACCGCAACAACGGCATCGGTGACCTGTATGCGCGCATCGGCACGCTGCCCGAGGACCAGCAGAAAGCGATCAAAGACGATATCGCTGCTGAATACGCGAAGCGTCCGGCACTGGCCATGGTCAATTCCGACAAGGGCATCACCAACCTGCACGTGCCCAGCGACGTCATCGTGGATGCGTCGATGCCGGCAATGATCCGCGACTCCGGCGGCATGTGGAATACCGCAGGCAAGCTGCAGGACACCAAGGCGGTCATACCGGACCGCTGCTACGCCGGCATCTACCAGACCGTCATCGATGACTGCAGAACCCATGGCGCGTTCGACCCGGCAACCATGGGCTCGGTGCCCAACGTGGGCCTGATGGCGCAGAAGGCCGAGGAATATGGTTCGCACGACAAGACCTTCCAGATCGCCACCGACGGCACCGTGCGCGTCAGCGATGATGCGGGCAACGTGGTGTTCGAGCACACGGTGGAAGCCGGCGACATCTGGCGCATGTGCCAGGTCAAGGATGCACCGATCCAGGACTGGGTGAAGCTGGCGGTCAATCGCGCGCGCCTGAGCCACACCCCCGTGGTGTTCTGGCTGGACGCTGATCGTGCCCACGATGCGCAGGTGATCGCCAAGGTGCAGCGTTACCTCAAGGACTACACCCTGGACGGCGTGGATCTGCGCATCCTGGCGCCGGTCGACGCGATGAAGTTCTCACTGGCGCGTATCCGCAAGGGCGAGGACACCATCTCGGTGACCGGCAACGTGTTGCGCGACTATCTGACCGACCTGTTCCCGATCATGGAACTGGGCACCAGCGCCAAGATGCTGTCGATCGTGCCGTTGATGGCCGGTGGTGGCCTGTTCGAAACCGGTGCCGGCGGTTCGGCGCCCAAGCACGTGCAGCAGTTCGTCGAAGAGAACTACCTGCGCTGGGATTCGCTGGGAGAATTCCTGGCGCTGGCCGCGTCGTTGGAGCACCTCAGCCAGCGTTACCTCAACAGTTCCGCCAAAGTGATGGCGAACGCACTGGATACGGCCAACGGCCAGATCCTGGACAACAACAAGTCGCCGGCGCGCAAGGTGGGTGAGCTGGACAACCGCGGCAGCCATTTCTACCTGGCGTTGTACTGGGCGCAAGCGCTCGCTGCACAGGACGAGGATGCCGCATTGAAGGCGAAGTTCACGCCACTGGCCGAAGCCCTGGCACGCGACGAAGCCAGGATCATCGGCGAACTCAACGGCGCACAGGGCAAGCCGGTCGATATCGGCGGCTACTATCACCCCGACCTGGCCAAGGTCAGTGCAGCCATGCGTCCCAGCGCAACCTTCAATGCCGATCTGGCCATGCTGACGGGCGACTGATCGATTCATCATGCCCAGGCTGCAGGTGCAGCCTGGGCGTGATTGCCGATAGCGGCGACCATGCACACGCATTCCGGCGCCGGCTGTATTCGTACTCATCGCGCAACATGTCCTTTGCGCACCCCGTGCTAGGCTCGCCGCACTTCAACGCGGAGCAGCATGCATGAATCGTCTTTCCCTTTGTCTCGGTATCGCGGTTGCATTCGCGGGTTCACTGACCACGCACGCGCAGACAGCGCCCGCCACCGCTTCAAGCAACGCAGTCACTGGCTCACCGCTGGATAACGCAGTGAGCGGCAGCTGGCGCGATCCGGCCAATGTCGCGCGTGACACCTATCGCCATCCAGCGGAAACGCTGGCGTTCTTCGGCATCGCACCTACGCAGACCGTTATTGAAATCACTCCGGGTAGTGGCTGGTATTCGGAAATTCTTGCGCCTTACCTGCACGACAACGGCCAGTACATTGCGGCAGTGGTTGATCCGGCCGCAGTGGCCGAAGGGCGTGCGCGCGACTACCAGCAGAAGTCGAAGACCACGCTGGAAACCAGGTTCTCTGCAGCGGCTGCGCAGTACGGCATGGCGAAGGTTGTGGGTTACGACCCGAAGGCGCCCATGTTTGGCGCCGCGGATTCGGCCGACCTGGTGCTGACGTTTCGCAACGTGCACAACTGGCGTTCAAGCGGCCAGGCGGAAGGCATGTTCAAGGGCTTCTTTGCGGTGCTCAAGCCGGGCGGCGTACTCGGCGTGGTCGAGCACCGCGCCAAGGCAGACGTAGCCAGCACCGACAAGAGCGGCTACGTAGGCGAAGCGCAGGTCATCGCGTTGGCCGAAGCCGCAGGTTTCAAGCTGCAGGAAAAGAGCGAGATCAACGCCAATCCACTCGACACCAAGGATCATCCAGGTGGGGTGTGGACGCTGCCGCCGTCGAATGACCATGAGGCGGCCGATGATGCCAAATACAAGGCGATTGGCGAGAGTGACCGCATGACGTTGCGGTTCATCAAGCCGGCCAAGTAAGTTCCAGAGCTGTCATCCCGGTGCATACCGGGATGACAGCCTGATGCTGTTGATACCTGCCCCGCTGATAGCTGCTCCACAAGCCTTGCCGCCAAGCCGTGCTCATTGCGTTCAACAAACCCTTCAACGTGCTGTGCCAGTTCACCGATCGTAGCCAGCCGGCGCGTCGCACCCTGGCGGAGTTCGGGTTGCCGGTGGAGGTCTACGCCGCGGGCAGGCTGGACTACGACAGCGAAGGTCTGTTGCTGCTGACCGACGAGGGCCACCTGGCCAACCGGCTGACCGATCCACGGCACAAGCAGCCCAAGACTTATTGGGTGCAGGTGGAAGGCTTGATTGATGAAGGGAAACTGGCCGCGCTGCGCAATGGCGTCGTATTGAACGACGGACCTACCTTGCCGGCACAGGCGCATGCCTTGGAACCCATCCCCGAATTGTGGACCCGAGATCCGCCGGTGCGTTTCCGCAAGACCGTGCCTGATGCGTGGATGGAACTGACGATCAGCGAAGGTCGCAACCGGCAGGTGCGGCGCATGACTGCGGCAGTCGGATTGCCGACGCTAAGACTGGTGCGGGTTTCGATGGGCGGATACGAATTGGCCGGGCTTGCGCCCGGCCAATGGAAGATCCTGTAGCAGCTCGGGCAGCGGGCCGCGCGCGCCTGACCGTTATTTAAGCTTCAGACGAAGGTGCCGCGGCCTTGCGTGCCCGTGGCGTGCGAGTCGCTGATGCCGTGGTCTTGCGTGCCTTGCCAGTGCCGTTGACCCGCTTGGCTTCGATGCGCTTCGAGCGACCTTCGATCGGTGCATTGGCTTCATCACGCTTGCGCTTGCGGTGCGCGGCATAGGTCAACACGCCCACGCCGAGTGCGGCGGCAACGGCGACTACCGGATTGCGACGGACAAACTTGAGGGCGACGCGACCGCCCGTCTTGACTGCGCCCATGGCGGCACCGGTCTGCAGGAGTTTGGTGGCACTGGGACCGACATGCTTGAGGCTGGTGCCGGCCTGGCTGACCAGGTCCATGGCGCGGTCGGTGATGAGGGTGAGCTTGCTCA
>JBDTZK010000187.1:0-4916 GCA_040005195.1 Pseudoxanthomonas sp. | reverse complement strand
ACCACGCCCGAATCACTGTCGCTGCTGCTGTCCTATCCGGACACGGCACCGCAGTTCGGCTCCATTCGCTGCGTGATTGTCGATGAATGGCACGAACTGCTCGGTAACAAGCGTGGTGTGTTGTTGCAACTTTCACTCGCCAGGCTGCGTGCGCTGTCGCCGGCAATGCGCATCTGGGGATTGTCGGCAACGCTGGGCAACGTGGACGAAGCACGCGATGTGTTGCTGCCACAGGCACCCGACAGCCCCATCGTTTCAGGTATACCGCCACGCAAACTGAAACTCGAGACGTTGCTCCCTGCCGCCGGTGAGCGTTTTCCCTGGGCTGGCCACCTGGGACTGTCGCAGTTGTCGCGCGTGCTGCAGAAGCTGATGGGCGTACGCACCAGCCTAGTGTTCACCAACACGCGCGCGCAGGCGGAACTGTGGTTCCAGGCACTCGGTGCCGTGTGGCCGGAAGATGCAGCGACCCTCGCCCTGCACCATGGCTCTCTGGATCCAAAATTGCGCGCCGCCGCTGAAGCAGGGCTCCGCGATGGTTCACTGCGTTGCGTGGTGGCGACCTCCAGCCTCGATCTGGGCGTCGACTTTCCCGCAGTAGACCAGGTGCTGCAGGTCGGCAGTCCCAAGGGCGTCGCGCGGCTGATGCAGCGCGCCGGTCGCGCCAGGCATCGTCCCGGGGCCTCCGGCCACGTGGTGTGCGTGCCTTCGCATGCACTGGAACTGGTTGAGTACGCGGCCGCACGCCGGGCCATCGCGCGCGGCGCGATCGAATCGCGACGTCCGCCACGCCTGTCGCTGGACGTACTGGCACAGCATTGCGTGACCTGCGCACTGGGCGGCGGTTTCGACCGCGCCACCTTGCTTGAGGAAGTGCGCGGCACCCATGCCTTCCGCGGACTGGATGAAACCACGTGGCAATCGGTGCTGGATTTCATCGTCCAGGGCGGGCAGGCCCTGTCCAACTATCCGGACTTCCACAAAGTCGTGCGCGACATGGACGGCTTCTATCGTGTCGAAGACCGGCGCGTTGCGCTGCGCCACCGGCTCTCCATAGGCACCATCACCAGCGACGGCAGCGTCAACGTCAAATTCCTGCGCGGGGGTGGACTGGGTTCGGTGGAAGAAGGCTTCGTCAGCCGATTGCGCCGCGGCGACCGATTCCAGTTCGCAGGCCGCACATTGGAACTGGTGCGCCTGGAAGACATGACCGCGTACGTGCGCATCGCAAAATCCGGCAGCGGCGCGGTGCCCAGATGGATGGGCGGGCGCATGCCGCTGTCATCAGCGCTAGCGCGCGAAGTAGAAGCGTTATTCGGTGGTGACCTGCAGGAACCCGAACTGCGTGCCATTGCGCCGCTGCTGGCCTTGCAGGCGCGACTGTCCTCTCTGCCTGCCACCGGCACACTGCTGGCCGAATCGATCAAAGCACGCGATGGCCGCCATCTTTTCCTGTATCCGTTCGCGGGCCGGCAGGTGCACGAAGGCCTGGCGTCACTACTGTCGCTGCGCTGGGGCCGATTGCAGTCCAACACCTTCAGCTTCGCCGCCAACGATTACGGCGTGGTGTTGTCACCGGCCAACGACGTGCAGATGGATGCCGCCTTGCTGCGCGAATTGCTTGCACCAGAAGAGCTGATGGAAGACTTGCGCGCCAGCCTCAACCTGGGCGAACTGGCACGCCGTCAGTTCCGTGAAATCGCGCGTGTCTCCGGCCTGCTGCCGCCTTCGCTGCCTGGCCGTGCCCCACGCAGCCAACGCCAGCTGCAGGCATCCAGCGGACTGCTGTACGACGTGCTGCAGCGGTTCGATCCCGAACACTTGCTGCTGGCGCAGGCCGAGCGCGAAGTGTTTTCCGCACAACTGGAAATATCACGTCTGGCGGCCACACTGGAAGACTGTTCACGCCGCGATATCGTGCTGCACCAGATCAACAGCCTCACGCCACTTTCCTTTCCCCTTTGGGCCGAAAGCGTTCGCGGCCAGTTGAGTACGGAAGACTGGAAGACGCGGGTGCAGCGCGCGGCCGCCAAGCTGGAGAAACAGCATGCCCGCTGATCTGGGCATCAACATTGCCGGGGAGGCCATGCAGTTGCTCGGCGACCGTGCGTTGCACTGGCCTGCCTGTCAGCGCTTGCTGATCGCCGACCTGCACCTGGGCAAGGCGGATGTGTTCCGCCACGCCGGTATCGGTCTGCCGTCAGGTGGCACGGGATACGACCTGGCGCGACTTGATGGGTTGCTGGCCAACACCCGGTCTTCGGAGCTTTGGATACTGGGCGATGTCCTGCACGGACCGGCGCTGGAATCGCGATGGCGCGAGATATGGAACGCGTGGCGCGCGCTGCACCCGGATCTGCGCGTGGTCGCGCTGACCGGCAACCATGACCGTGCATTGGCCAAAGCGGGGCTCGACATCGAGCTGGCGGGCGCCATGGTGGAGCTAGGGCCGTTCGCCCTGCGCCATGACCCCCAACCGCAACCCCATCTGCACGTGCTCTGCGGCCATGTGCATCCGCTTGCCCAGCTGCCGGGCATACGCCGGCGCTTTCCCGCGTTCTGGCTGCGCCAAAAGATGACCTTGTTGCCGGCTTTTTCGCAGTTCACTGCAGGCGTGGTGCCACGGCTGTGTGCAGGCGAACAGTTGGTCGCGTGCGTGGACGGTGAGGTGATGGCGTTGCCCATGCAGGCGATTCGCGAGCCGACATAAAAACACCGCATGAGCGGCGTACGCAGTGATGAAGCGAATCTGGCAAAGCCTGCCCCGCGGCCTGCGCCGCGCATACGCAGTGCCTAAGGCGTTCCGGCAACTACCGCACGCTGCTCGGCAAGCGCCTCGATGAAGCCGGGTTGCAGCGCGAACTTGCCGAACCAGCCTTGCTGGGTGCCGCTGAGAATGCGCAGCATGTGGCTGCGGCCCAGCGGCAATTTGCCCAGTGGCAGGAAGCTCACGTCGCGGATCTTTGCCACCGTGTTGTAGTCGGACTGGAACAGCGGGGTCAGCCAGTGGCTCCAGAAGTGATAGATCGACACATGCTTGCGCCGCGCCCGCTGATAGCGGGCCAGCGCGGCCTCGACCTGGTCTTCGGCACGCAACGCCTCACGGAGCGCCATCGCATCCATCAGCGCCATGTTGACGCCCTGCCCGAGTTGCGGGCTCATCGCATGTGCCGCATCCCCGGCCAGCACCATCCTTCCCCGGTACCAGCGCGCCTGGATCGAATCACGATAGCTGGCACGCGCCAGTTGCGAACCTTCGCTGATGCTGTCCAGGCGCGCACTGATTTCCGGCCAGATGCCGATTGCTTCTTCCCGCCAGGCCGCCATGCCACGCGACTGCCAACCTTCAAAATCCGACGTCGGCAGGCTCCAGAAAAAACTGAGCCGTGGCGTGTCATCGCCCGGCCGCGTGCCGACCGGCAACATGCCGATCATCTTGCGCGCGGCGACATAGCGCTGCCGCAGCTCGTCTGGCCACGGCCAGTCACCGCGTGGCACCAGGCACCACAACGCGCCCCAGGGATAGACCCGGTCGGTGCGGCTTGCGGACACCTGTTCACGCAGTTGCGAAGCCGAACCGTCGGCGGCAACCACGAGGTCAAAAGGCCCATGCTGCCGCCCGTATTCGTCCGTCAGCCCGCCAGATCCGGTGTCCACGCGGGCCACGCGCGTGCCGCGATGCAGGTAGGCATTGCCCTCCAAAGCATCAGCAAGCAGCGTAAAAAGCGCGCCGCGCTGCATGCCCAGACCATGCAGGCGCGCATCCAGTCCTTCATAACGCATGTCCATCACGCCACGGCCGCAGGGGGTTTCCCCGTATAGGCGGGTGACCGGCGCGCCATGCCGCAACGCAAGCGGCAGCAGGCCCATCTGCCACAACACCTGCAGGCCGGTAGGTTGCAGCAGGAAGCCTGCACCAACCGGGCCTGGCTCAGGCGCGCGCTCAAATACTTCAACACGATGCCCGTCGCGCGACAGCAGGACTGAAAGCGCTTGTCCGGCAGTGCCGTAACCGACGATGGCGATGTGCAACTTCCCGGTCATTACTGATTTTCCACCCTGCGCAACTTCGGCCGACATAAAAAACCCCGCCGTAGCGGGGTTCAAGTGAATCCAGTGTTTCAGATCAGGCGATGGGCTCGATGTTCGAAGCCTGTGCGCCCTTGGGGCCTTGCGTCAGCTCATAGTTGACTCGCTGGCCTTCCTGCAGGCTGCGAAAGCCTTTGCTGTTGATAGCGGAGTGGTGCGCAAAAACATCGGCGCTACCATCTTCCGGCGAGATGAATCCGAAGCCCTTGGCGTCGTTGAACCATTTCACGGTACCGGTTGGCATAGCTCTGGCATTTCCTTGGTTGGGTGGTGGTGTGCGCGCAAACGCACGGGCGGAGTATGCAAAGACATGGGCGCGTTGACAATCACCCCCGGGCAAGTTACGCCACCAGCTCGGGCAATCCGTTCGAGGCCGCGTCCACGTTGGAGAGCACTTCGGCCATGGTGATCTCCTCACCGGTGCCACAACCGGCGGCCCAGTTGGCGACAATCGCCAGGCAGGCGTAGTCCAGCCCCAGCTCACGGGCCAGCGCGGCCTCCGGCATACCGGTCATGCCGACCAGGTCGCAGCCATCGCGCCGCAGGCGCGCGATCTCGGCCCTGGTTTCCAGGCGCGGGCCCTGGGTCACGCCATAGCAGCCGTGACTCACCAAGGCGACGCCGGTCACGCGCGCTGCCGCGATGATCTTGTGCCGCAGCATTGTGGTGTAGGGGTCTCCGAAATCCACATGCAGGACCTCGCTGCCGGGTTCTTCACAGAGGGTCGAGATACGACCCCAGGTGTAATCGATCAACTGGTCAGGACACGCCAGCACACGCGGACCGAAGTCATCGCCAATTCCACCCACCGTGTTCAGCGCCAGCAC
>JBDTZK010000186.1:0-4930 GCA_040005195.1 Pseudoxanthomonas sp. | reverse complement strand
GCCTGACCGCACGCCGCCCTCGATCACGGTCACCCCGGCGGCAGTCGAGATGCTGGCCAACGCGGCCGCCGATGCCGGTCCCGGTGGCGCGCTGTCGCTGTCGATCAACGCGCAGTTCCAGCCCAACTTCCAGTTGGCGCAGTTCGACGCCAACGCCATCGCCGCCGAGTCCAACGGCATTCGCATCCAGTTCGACCTGGCCAGTGCGCGTCGCGCCGACGGCATCACCATCGACTGGGTGGATGACATGCGCGGCAAGGGCCTGGCCATCGACAATCCCAATGCGCCCAAGCCGGTGCAGACCTTGTCGCCAGCCGAAGCGGACGTACGCGTCGCCGCCGGTGAAGTGCTGCTGGTCGATGTGCGCCCGGCCGAAGAGCGTGCCGTCACCGCGGTGAAGCTGCCGTTCAAGACCTTTGACGGCAATGGCCGCGCTGAACTTGAAGCGTTGCCGAAAGACACCGCGATTGCCTTCCTCTGCCGCAGTGGTGGCCGCAGCCAGCAGGCGGCCGAGGAATTCCGCGCATTGGGTTTCAGCAACGTCTACAACGTGGTGGGCGGCACCAATGCGTGGGCTGATGAGATCGGGTCGGAACTCACCAGGTACTGATCGAATCCTGAGCCCTTCTCCCACCGGGAATCGAAGCCGCCTCAAGCGGCTGAGGGTGGGGTGAGGGTACGAAGCATCCGGCTCTATGCGTGCTTGCCGCACCCTCATCCGCCCTTCGGGCACCTTCTCCCGAAGGGCGAAGGGAAGCTTCAGCCGCTGAATCCACCACTCGCCAGAAACTCGACTTCTTCCCGGGTCGACTCCCGCCCCAACGCCTCGTTCCGATGCGGAAACCGACCGAACCGCGCGATCAGGTCACGGTGTAACACCGCATATTTCATCAGCTCGTCGTCGCCGATCTTCGCGAACAGCTCCATCGCGTACTCCTGGTCGGCCATCGCCTCGGAATGCTCGAACGGCAGATAGAAGAACATCCGCAGCGCATGGTCGACCTGCAGGTCGAAACCATCCGCAATCGCCTGATGCGCATAGTGCCGCGCCAATCCATCGGTCGCATAGGAATGCGCACATTCGCGAAAACAATTTCGCGGAAACTGGTCCAGCAGGATCAGCAGCGCCAGCGAGCCTTCGGCCGATTCAATCCAATGTTCCTGTTCGCGACGTGCGGCGGCCAGATGCGCCGCGTGAAAGCGCCGGTCGAATTCCGCATCGAACGCTTCATCGCGCTCGAACCACTTGTCCCTGCCCGCATCGCGCCAGAACGCGACGATCCCGGCTGCCTGGTTCATGTCTGTTCTCCTTTCACTCGTCGAAGCGCAAATGCCGCACCGACTTGCCGTGGCGGCGGATCAACTTCAATGCTTCGATGCCGATGGTGATATGGCGATCCACGAATTCGGCGCTGATGCGGGCATCGGAGGCTTCGGTCTTCACCCCTTCCGGGATCATCGGCTGGTCGCTGACCAGCAGCAACGCGCCGCAGGGAATGCGGTTGGCAAAACCGGCGGCGAAGATGGTTGCCGTTTCCATGTCGATGGCCATGCAGCGCACCTTGCGCAGGTATTCCTTGAACTCGACATCGTGTTCCCACACACGGCGGTTGGTAGTGAACACGGTCCCGGTCCAGTAGTCGTGGCCAAGGTCGCGGATCATGGTGGACACCGCACGTTGCAGCGCGAACGCCGGCAACGCCGGCACTTCCGGCAGAAGATAGTCGTTGCTGGTGCCTTCGCCGCGGATCGCCGCAATCGGCAAAACCAGGTCGCCGAGCTCGTTCTTGCGTTTCAGTCCGCCGCACTTGCCCAGGAACAGCACCGCCTTGGGCATGATCGCCGACAGCAGGTCCATCATCGTCGCCGCATTCGGGCTGCCCATGCCGAAGTTGATCATGGTGATGCCATCGATGGTAGCGCTGGCCATCGGCCGGTCCAGTCCGACCACCGGCGCGCCGGTCAACGCGGAAAATGCATGCAGATAGCCACCAAAATTGGTCAGCAGAATGTGTTCGCCGAACTGGTCCAGCGGCACGCCGGTGTAACGCGGCAACCAGTTGTCGACGATCTCGTTCTTGTCTTTCATCGCACTGCTCTCTTTATCGTTATTTTCCCGATTGTGGCACGCGACTGCACCACAGCACTTGGCAAGCATGGGTCTGGCGGTTACGGTTCCGGGCTGCTTCGTCGGGGAATTACCATGCGTATTGCTTTACTGGCCATCACCGGCCTCGTTTCCATGTGCGGCCTGGTCGGCGATGCCGTCGCCAAATCCCGCTTCACCCAGGATCCTTATCCCAGTACCTATCGCGCCATCGCCGCGGGCCCTGTGCTGATCCAGCACGCCACGGTGCTGACCGGTACCGGCGAACGCCTGGACGATGCCGATGTGCTTTTGCAGGACGGCAAAGTGGTATCGGTGGGCCGCGCCCTCGCAGCGCCCTCGGGTGCGACCCTGGTGGACGGCACGGGACGCTGGGTCACCCCAGGCATCATCGACGTGCATTCGCACCTGGGCGTATATCCCAGCCCGGGGATGAGCGCACACAGCGATGGCAATGAAGCCACCGCACCGGTCACCGCCAATGTGTGGGCCGAGCATTCGATCTGGCCGCAGGACCCGGGCTTCGACGCGGCGCTGGCCGGCGGCATCACGTCGCTGCAGATCCTGCCCGGCTCGGCCAACCTGGTCGGCGGACGTGGCGTGACCCTGAAGAACGTACCGGCCACCACGTATCAGGGCATGAAATTCCCGGATGCGCCCTGGGGCCTGAAGATGGCCTGCGGCGAAAACCCCAAGCGTGTATACGGCCAGAAAGGCGGGCCTTCCACGCGCATGGGCAACATCGCCGGTTACCGCGCTGCCTTCATCGACGCCAGTGAATATCTGAAGAAGAACCAGCCCAAGCCGGCGACGCCGAAAAAGAAACGCTGGTGGGAAAGAGCCAAGGGCGACGACAGCGCCGACAGTTCCGGCGACAGTGGAGGCAAGCGCGATCTCAAGCTGGACACACTGGCCGGCGCCATCAATGGCGAGATCCGCGTGCACATTCACTGCTACCGCGCTGATGAAATGACCACGATGATGGACCTGGCCAAGGAATTCGGTTTCAAGGTCGCTGCCTTCCACCACGCCGTGGAGGCGTACAAGATTGCGGACCGCCTGGCCGAAGAGCAGGTATGCGGCGCGTTGTGGGCGGATTGGTGGGGTTTCAAGATGGAGGCCTTCGATGGCATCCAGGAAAACATCGCGATGGTCGACCGCCCCGCCAACAGCTGCGCCATCGTGCATTCGGATTCGGAGGAAGGGATCCAGCGCCTCAATCAGGAAGCGGCCAAGGTGATGGCCAATGCACGGCGCGTGGGCATCGAGATTCCACCGGAACGCGCGATCCGCTGGCTGACACAGAATCCCGCCAGATCCATGGGCATTCTGGAGAAAACCGGCACGCTGGAGGCCGGCAAGATGGCCGACGTGGTGATCTGGAACCAGAACCCTTTCAGCGTCTACGCCCATGCGGAGCAGGTCTACATCGATGGCGCGCGCATCTACGACCGCAGTGACCGCACGCGACAACCGGAATCGGATTTCATGCTGGGACAGGACGTGATGAGTGGAGGTGGGAAATGAGCATTTCGACTTTTCTGAAACCATCATCACGTTGGCTGACAACCTCGCTGCTGCTGTCTTCGCTGTGGGCCACCAGCGCCTTCGCCCAGGATGTCCTGATCCGCCACGCCACCGTGCACACCGCCGGTGCGCAAGGCACGCTGCAGGATGCCGACGTACTGGTGCAGGGCGGCATCATCCGTGCGGTCGGCAGCAACCTGCAGGCGCCCGCGTCGGTGACCGTGATCGACGCCAACGGCAAGCCGCTGACCCCTGCCTTGTTTGGTGGCATTACCGAGATTGGCATCGAGGAAGTGTCCGGCGAATCGGAAACCGTCGACAGTGCGGTGAGCCTGGCCAATGACCAGCCGATGCGTCCGGAATTCGACGTGACCCTGGCCTACAACCCCGAGTCAGTGCTGATACCGATTGCGCGCGTGGAGGGACTGGGCTTCACCCTGCTGGGTGCCGGCACCGGCGGCTCATTCATCGCCGGGCAGGGTGGCGTAGTGCGGCTGGATGGCAGTGCCGACCCGATCGGGCCGCGCGTGCTGTTCGTGAAGCTTGGCAGCGGCGTGCTGGGAAAAAGTGGCAGTTCGCGCGCGGCGCAATGGATGCTGCTGGACCAGATGGTGGGCGAGGCGCGCCGGCGCATTGCCGCCGATTCGCCGCATGCGTTGCTCACGCCTACCGGACGCACCGTGCTGGCGCGCTACCTGGCCGGCAATGGCCGCATCGTGGTCAGCGTTGATCGCGCCGCCGACATCCGCCAGCTACTGCGGTGGGCACAGCGTGAGAATGTGCGCATTGCCATCGCCAGCGGCATCGAGGCGTGGAAGCTGGCGCCGGAGATCGCGCGCGCCAAGGTACCGGTATTCGTGGATGCGCTGGCCGACCTGCCAAGTGACTTCGACAAGATAGGAGCCACGCTGGAAAATGCGGCACGCCTGCATGCGGCCGGCGTGGAAGTGAGCTTCGCCCAGTTCAACGACGCCTCGCACAATGCGCGCAAGATCCGCCAGTACGCCGGCAATGCGGTGGCCAATGGCTTGCCTTGGGAGGCGGGACTGGAAGGCCTGACCCGCGTGCCTGCACAAGTCCTTGGCGTGGCTGACAAGCTGGGCACGATCGCACCCGGAAAACTCGCCGACCTGGTGTTGTGGACCGGTGATCCGCTGGACGTGGCGAACGTGGCCACACAGCTTTGGCTGGGCGGGCGTGCGATTCCGATGCGTTCGCGCCAGACCGAATTGCGCGACCGCTACCTGCGCGCGGCCGGTGATTTGCCACGCGCCTACAAACCCTGAGATCGCGCTG
>JBDTZK010000185.1:0-4947 GCA_040005195.1 Pseudoxanthomonas sp. | reverse complement strand
GCCCGAACAGGTCGTGGAACAGGTCGGGTTCGGCGATGTAGTCGATCTGGTCGGGGCGGCGGATCCACCAGGTCACGGGGAAACGGCGATTGGCCAGGTGGTCGAAGAAGTCCAGCTCCGGCAGCAGTCCTTCCACGCCGATCAGGGTCCAGCCGGTGGCGGCGCCCAGCACTTCGTTCAACTGGTCGAAGCGCGGTATCGCATGCGCGGTCATGCCCATCTCGTCCTGCGCCGCCAGGAATTCGGCGCTGGCGCGACCGATCAGCAGTTCGCGCTGGCGCTGGTACAGCGTGCCCCAGGTCGCATGATCCTCGGCCTTGTAGTCGTCCCACGGCTGCTCCACCACGGCGGTGGTGTAGACCGGCACATAGCCCTTGTCGGTCTGCTGGTGTTCGACGCGGCGTGGCTCGTTCATGGGTTCTCCGGCGGGGATGGATCAGCATTTGATGTTAGCGCCGGAACCGCGCAACAGGGTTGCAAAGTTGCGCGAGTACCAGCTGCAGGCGCAACATTCTTGCGTCTCAGCAAAATAACGAGCACGAAATGGCCGAATCTCTTTCCCTGGACCGTATCGACCTGCGCCTGTTGGCCCTGCTGCAGCAGGAGGGGCGGGCGACCAATGCGGATATCGCCAGCCAGGTGAACCTGTCGCCTTCGGCGTGCCTGCGCCGGATCCAGCGTCTGGAGTCCACCGGTGTGATCCAAGGCTATGCCGCCACCGTGGATCCCAAGCGCGTTGGCCTGGGCCTGCAGGCTTTCGTGCGCGTACAACTGGAAAAACACGGCCAGCGGGGCCTGGACCGGTTCATCGAGGGTGTGGACACGTGGGATGAAGTGGTCGCCTGCCATGCCCTGACCGGGGACATGGATTACCTGATGCATGTGGTCGTGCAGGACCTGGAACATTTCTCCCGGTTCCTGTTGGACAAGCTGATCAATGCGACCGGCGTCGCCGATGTGAATTCCAGCTTCGTCCTGCGCACGGTCAAACAGACCCGCGCCTTGCCGCTGGGTCATCTGGGCTGAAATCGCTGCCCAAGTGGTTACCCATCTGCCGAATTGCGACGCGGTCTGACTTCCGGCCATTGCCGCACCCGTTGCTGTACTGCAACATGCGCGTGCTAGGCGCAACGCGTCGGCCCCTCTCCTCATCCGCCCGGAAGCCACCATGTCCCCCAGTCATTCCTCGCGCCTGCGCCCGCAACGCCTTGCACTCGCCATCGCCACGCTGTTGCCGTTCGCCACCGCCTTCGCACAGCAAGCCACACCTGCTGCGCCAACGACCAGCGCGGCCACCACACTGGATGCCGTGCAGGTCACAGCGCAGCGCCGTGTGGAGAACATCAAGGACG
The DNA here is from genome assembly GCA_040005195.1 of Pseudoxanthomonas sp. Taxonomy (GTDB): domain Bacteria; phylum Pseudomonadota; class Gammaproteobacteria; order Xanthomonadales; family Xanthomonadaceae; genus Pseudoxanthomonas_A. Next base: position 3,595 of record JBDTZK010000185.1, on the reverse strand, counting down.
TGCCGGTGTCCATCAGCACATTGAGCAGCGAGAAACTGGACGTGCTGGCTTCAGGCGGCAACGACGTGCGCTTTCTTTCCGCGCGCGTGCCCAGTCTCAATATCGAATCCTCGTACGGCCGTGCCTTCCCGCGCTTCTATATCCGCGGCCTGGGCAACACCGACTTCGACCTCAATGCATCGCAACCGGTATCGCTGATCTATGACGACGTGGTCCAGGAAAGCCCGCTGCTGAAAGGCTTCCCGGTGTTCGACCTGGAGCGCATTGAAGTGCTGCGCGGCCCGCAGGGCACGCTGTTCGGACGCAACACACCGGCAGGCGTAGTCAAGTTTGAATCGGCCAAGCCGACCCAGGAATTCGGTGGCTACAGCAAGCTGTCCTACGGCACGGACAACATGTGGAATGTGGAAGGCGCTGTCGGTGGCGCATTGAGTGATCGCTGGTCGGCGCGCGCGTCGGTGCTGTTCCAGCGCCGCGAGGATTCGGTGACCAACACCAACCTTGCCGGTCCGGACCGCAGTGCCGAAGGCTATGACGAATCTGCCGCGCGCGTGCAGTTCCTGTACGAAGGTGATGCGTTCGAAGGCCTGTTCAACCTGCACAAGCGCCACCTCAATGGCACCGCGCGCCTGTTCCGCGCCAACATCATCGAACCGGGAACCAACCACCTGGTCTCGGGTTTCGACCGCGACGAAGTGTCCACGGACGGTATCAACTTCTCCGAACTCGACACCTGGGGTGGCAGCGCACGCCTGCGTTGGGAATTGGGCCGGGTGAACGTATATGCCATCACCGGTTATGAAACCGCCGAGTCACTCAATCGCGGCGACATCGATGGCGGTTTCGGCGCGTCGTTCCTCGGCCCGGGCAACTCTGGCCCTGGCTTGATTCCGTTTGCATCCGAATCGGCCGATGGCCTGCCGGATCACCGCCAGATCACCCAGGAATTCCGCGTTGAATCCAACGAATGGGGCCGCTTCGACTGGCAGGCAGGACTGTTCTACTACGACGAAGACATCAGCATCGACAGCTTCAACTACGACTCGTTGTCCAACGGTAATCCGCGCGCCGGTTATGCGACCCAGGAACAGCGCAACAAGGCGTGGGCGGTATTCGCATCGGGCGACTTCGACGTGACCGACAAGTTCAAGCTGCGCGGCGGCCTGCGTTACACCCAGGACAAGAAGGATTTCAGTGCCAGCGTGCTGGAAGCGGCACCATTCTCGGCGGCGCCGGTCGGTGGGCCGTACACGGTACGTACCGACGTCGATGACCTCAGCTGGGACCTGAGTGGCGTGTATGCGTTGAACGAAGAGATCAATTTTTACGCACGCGTCGCCAAGGGCTTTCGCGCCCCCTCGATCCAGGGTCGCCTGCTGTTCGCCAGCGCCACCGCCGTAGCCAACAACGGTGGCGTTTCCACTGCCGATTCGGAGGAAGTGATCTCCTACGAAGCCGGCATCAAGGCCGACCTGTGGGACAAGCGAGCGCGCCTGGGTTTCAACGTGTTCCGTTACCAGGTCAATGACCAGCAGATCATCGCGGTCGGCGGTGGCGGCAACAGCGCCACCTTGCTCAACGCGGACAAGACCCTGGGCCAGGGTTTCGAACTGGACCTGGAGGCCTACCTGACGGACAGCCTGCTGGTCACGCTGGGCAGCAGTTACAACGACACCGATATCAAGGACCGCAATCTGGCGGTGCCGGGCTGTGGCGGCGGCTGCACCGTTACCGACGCGCCGGTCATCGACCCGATCACCGGTCTGCCCAACGGCACGTTCCTGGTCAACGGCAACTCCCTGCCGCAGGCGCCGAAGTGGGTGCATAACGTGACCGCGCGTTGGAGCATGCCGGTCGGCGACGGGGGTGAGGTGTACGTGTTCACCGACTGGGCGTACCGCAGCGAGGTGAGTTTCTTCCTGTACCAGTCGGTGGAATTCACCGGCAAGTCTTCGCTGGAAGGCGGTCTGCGCGTGGGCTACAACTGGAACCAGGGCGACTACGGCGTGGCCGTGTTCGGTCGCAATATCACCGACCAGACCCGCGTGGTCGGCGCGATCGACTTCAACAACCTGACCGGCTTCCTCAACGAGCCACGCACGCTGGGTGTGGAGTTCAGCGCGCGGTTCTGATGCAGGAAATAAAAAGCATGGGCGCCGAATGGTGCCCATGCTGGAATCCGATCACTTGGCGCGAATCCTCGCGCCGCATTCAATAGCTTTCCCAATGCCTCATGGCATCGGCGCGGCCTGCCATCCGTCGTTGCCTTTCACCAGCTCCACCATCACCGGTTGTTGCGTGGGCGCGGCGTCGCCGGGCATGGTCCCTGTCATTTCCAGAACGCAGGCGTAGGCCTTTTCGCCACCTTTGACGCATTGCGGCTTGGGTGCGAACTTCGCTGCGGACAGTGCGTCGGTATAGAGTTTCCGGTCCTGCGCCGAGACGTCAGGCCCTGCCAGCTGGTTCGCGAATTGCTGGCGTGCGGCCGCCTGCACTTCCGCTTCGCTGGGCGCTTCAGAGACCGACTTTCCGCACCCTGCCAAAGTAACCAGAACGGTCATCAGTCCAGCAGTGATCGTGCAATTGCGCATGCGATTGTTCCGTGTGGCGATCAGGTTCGGGTGACTATCGGGTTATCGCGGAACAGCGTCAATCTTCGGGAGTGGAGTGGGGATTGGGGCGCCTGATCGAATCGTGTGGGCGCAAGGCCACCACGACACCGCGCGGAGACTCGTGTGGCGGGCGCTGCCACAGCACCGGCACTTCGCGTGGTGCGGGTGGTTCCAGCTCGTCATCCAGCGGTGAAAGTGATTCCTCCTCGTCTTCCCAGCTGTAGCGCTTGCGCGGCAATGCGGGGTCGAGCTTGCGGAACAGGATCGCCGCGATGATCCCGCCCACGGCGCCGCCCAGATGCGATTGCCACGACACGCCGGGCTCCTGCGGCAACACGGTCAGCAACATGCCGCCGTAGAACAGGAACGCGATCATGCCCGTGGCGATGGCCGGCCGGTCACGCCGCAATACGCCCAGCACGAAGATCAGGAACATCAGGCCGTGGGTTACGCCGCTGGCACCCAGGTGGCGCGTGCCCTCATCGCCCAGCCACCATGCGCCCAGGCCGGAACCCAGCCACAACCAGGGCAGCGACCACAACGTCGCCCGTGGATACACGCTGCCGGCCAACGTGCCCAACATCAGCAGCGCTACGCTGTTGGCGGCCACGTGCTCGATCGAGCCATGCAACAGCGGCGCCGTTAACAGACCCAGTAATCCTTCGATGCTATGCGGTGCCACGGCCAGCGGACGCCAGTCGAAACTGCCCTGGGCCGAATACACCAGTATCAGCACCAGCACGAAAGCCAGGCTGGCATTCACGGCGTGGATCAGGCGTCGCCGATCGGTTCTGGCCTGGGTTTCCGGATCGTGACGCGGGTCATCGGGGTGATAGAGGTCCATGCGAAAGGGATGGCGACGGGGCTCAGGAATGCAAGGGTGTAGAGGGTCGGGATGGAGTATCCCGAGTGGGTGCGGGCCCGTTCCACTTTGCTTCGCAGAGTGAGGCAGCAACGGCTCACCGCGTAGAATGGGCCACATG